>NZ_JBFAKG010000110.1:0-29957 GCF_040655595.1 Saccharopolyspora sp. NPDC050389 | reverse complement strand
GCAGGTGTGGAGATCAACCTGAACGCCCTGCTCCTGGTGGCAACCCACCCTCACGTTCCCAACGAGGAACCACCGAACTCACGGGATGTCGCACACTTCATCACGTGTGGTGTGTGGGAGGCCGTCTACATCATCGAAGGGTTGCTGCGCAACGACTCCGATATCCAGCCCGACACCATCCACGCCGACACCCAGGGCCAGTCGCTGCCTGTTTTCGGGCTGGCGGCGCTGCTCGGGTTCGACCTGCTCCCGCGCATCCGAAACTGGGCCGACCTGAACTTCTACAGACCCAGCGTGGACACGCGGTTCGAGCACATTGACTCGCTGTTCGGCGACAACGTGATCGACTGGTGCCTGATCGAGACGCATTGGACGGACCTGCTGCGCACCGCGATCTCGATCAGCGAGGGCCGTCTGTCGTCGGTGACGCTGCTGCGCAGGCTGGGTAACAACTCGCGGAAGAACCGCCTGTACCGGGCGTTCCGTGAGCTGGGGCGCGTGATCCGCACGATCACGCTGCTCCGGTTCCTCACCGACGCGCAGCTGCGCGAGCAGATCACCGCGATCACCAACAAGGCCGAGGCGTTCCACGGGTTCTCCGCCTGGCTGCGCTTCGGCGGCGAGGCCATCGGGCGCAACGACCCGGACTACCAGGAGAAGATCATCAAGTTCAACGAGCTGCTGGCCAACTGCGTGATCTACTCCAACGCCTGTGACATCACCGCCGCAGCGAACGCGCTCGCCGGTGACGGGCACCCGATCGACACCGACGACCTGGCCACGATCTCCCCCTACATCACCCACACCATCCGCCGGTTCGGCGACTGGGTACTGGACCTGTCCCCGCCGGACGCGACACCAGTGACCACCCTTGACCTGGTGCCGGGTGCGCTGTTCCCTGGCGACATCGTCGCGGCCGCAACCGCGCAGCGCCGGACACGGCAGCGCGTTGCCTCGAAGAACGGTTCCTGACGGCGCCACCAACACTGGGCAGCTACGTCATCCCGGTCACAAGCCGGATTAGCGGCGCAACTCAGGCATCCGAGGAACGTTCGGCTTCTGCGGGGGGTTGGGGCGTGAGCGTTCCAGCTGGCCAGCAATCGGATCGCGTCGTGTTCCGGTGAGCCCGGCTGCGGGGTGAAGACGGTCAGGACCTGGTCCCCGGTCGCATCGACGGTGAGGTTCTCGAAAGGCAGGATCACCTCGCCGATCAGGGGGTATCGGACGACCTTGGCGCCGGCCGGTCCGGGGACCTCAGTGCGCTCGGGGGAAAAGCCGCTCGACAGCGGTCACCACCGCGGCGCGGCGGGCGGTGGTGGTGGGGTCCACGGCGTGTGCGGCGGCGGCCTCGCTGAGTTCGGGTTGCGACGCCCAGGTCATGGCGATCTGATTGACCAGGGCGAGGACGTCGGCCGGGTCCCAGGCGGGGTCGAGCTGTCCAGCCTGCTGCACCTGGCGGAGCTGGTCGATTTTGCGGGCGATCACTGCCTGGGCGGGATCGTCGGCACCGGTTGCGGTGCCCGGCAGTTCGAGGCGGCCCCAGGTGATCAGGCGGTGATGGTCTGGACGGGCGACGAAGTAGTCGAACAGGCGGCCCGCGTAGCCAGGGAGGTCGGACGGGTCCATCTGAGTGGCCTCGGCGATGACGACATGCTCCCGTGCAGCGACGTCGGCATAGAGCGCATCTTTGCTGCGGAAGTAGGCGTAGACGCGTTCTTTGCTGGTCCTGGCGAGCTTGGCGATGCGGTCCACGCGGGCGCCGGCGATGCCGTGGCGGGCGAACTCCTCCATGGCAGCGGTAAGAATGCGCTGGCGCGTGGTGTCGCCGCCGGCGGCGGCGGGCGCTGCGGTCTGGCCGGAGTCGCGGGACTGTGGCATAACCCCAGGATAGAGCACCGAACCGTTTGGTTTGGCATCGCGGGCGATCAGCAGGTAGAGTCAAACAGAACAGTTCGGTTTGACCTCTTCGGGTGAACCGGCGAAACACTGAGGGAGTGAACTCATGCAGCACCGCAATCTGGGCTCTCAGGGCTTGCGCGTCTCCGCGCTCGGCCTGGGGATCATGGGCATGTCCGTGGCCTACGGCGCCTCGAACAACGACGAGGGCATCGAGACCATCCGCCGCGCCCACGAACTCGGGATCGATTTCTTCGACACCGCCGAGGTGTACGGCGCCGGTACCGGCAGCAACGAGATCCTCCTGGGAAAGGCGGTCAAAGACTTCCGCGACGAGGTGGTCCTCGCCACCAAGTTCGGTTTCGACATGACCGCCGACCCGCTCGGCTCCGGCGTCGACAGCCGCCCCGAGAACATCCGCAAGGTCGCCGAGAACAGCCTGCGCTATCTCGACACCGACCGCATCGACCTGTTCTACCAGCACATCTCCGACCCCGAGGTGCCCGCCGAGGAGGTCGCCGGCGCCGTCGGAGAGCTGATCTCCGAGGGCAAGGTGAAATACTTCGGGCTGAGCAACGTCGGCCCGCAGTACATCCGCCGCGCCCACGCCGTCACCCCGGTCTCCGTGCTCCAGTACGAGTACTCCCTCTTCGAGCGGGAGCTGGAGGAGAAGATCCTTCCCGTCCTGCGGGAACTGGGCATCGGCCTGGTCCCCTACTCCCCGCTCGGCCGCGGCTTCCTCACCGGCCAGGTCAAGCCCGCGAGCGAGTACCCCGCCGACGACATGCGCAGCTGGGACGAGCGCTGGCAGGGCGAGAACTACACCTACAACCTGCGCGCCACCGAGCAGCTGAAGGAACTGGCCGCGGCCAAGGGCATCACCCCCGCCCAGCTCGCGCTCGCCTGGTTGCTCGCCCAGGGCGAGGACATCGTCCCGATCCCCGGCACCCGCAGCGCCAAGCGCCTGGAGGAGAACGCCGGCGCCGCCGATGTCCAGCTCACCGACGCCGATCTGCAGCGCATCACCGAGATCATCCCGAACGGCTCGGCGGGCAGCCGCTACCCGGCCGCGTTCCTGTCCAGCTACACCACCGACTGAACCGCCCCTCCACGCGGCCCGCACGGGCCCTCGATCCGCGGAGGCCGCGGCTGCGGGCCGCACCCACGGTGCGCTCCACCCGAATCAACCCACAAGGAACATCATGAGCACTGCAATCGACAACCTCTTCAGCTACCGCGTCAAGCCCGGCATGGAGGAGCGCTTCCAGGCCTACCTGGACAAGGTCCTGCCCGTCACAGAGACGCAGGAGCCCTACGTCCTGAGCTACGAGATCTTCCAGGGCAGTGACGGCACCTATTTCCAGCACGAGCGCTACGAGAACGAGGACGCCATCTGGAAGCACATGGAGTTGACCGCCTCCGGCCAGGCCGACTTCGCCGCCTCCACCGAAATGATCTCGCTCGCCATGCTCGGCAAGGTCAGCCAGAAGTTCCGGGACACCTTCGGCGCAGACGTCGACTTGGGCGCCGAGTACATGCCCTTCCGTCAGGTCGCCCGATAGGGCGCGGCCGACCGCACCCGGTGCGAGCCATGCCGGCCCTCATCTACACCGGACTCGGCCTCAGCTCCATCACCTACTTCACGGCCAACCACACCACACAGATCACCGACGCCAGCGGCGCGACATGGAACACCGCGGCACTCAACGAAACGATGATGACCATCAACATCTTCGGCCTCGTCGTCGTGGGACTCCTCGCCCTCGTGACGATCGCCCATGGAGACACCACCCACACCACCCCCTGACACCCACCCACGATCCCGTACGCCACCACCAGCTCGGCCACACACCACAGTTGCCCGGCCCTGGCACCCTGTCCGGCCCTCGAAAACCACCGAGGGCCGGACCGCCGTGCTTCGGTCCTCGGCTGCGATGATCTCGGGGCGCCGGCCCCGACCGGCACCCCGAAACCTCGTATACCTCTGCGTAACTGGGTGATGCAGCGTCATTCTCATAAATGACCATTTATGAGAACAGGCACACGAGGCCGTCGCGCTGCCGAACGCCGCCAAGCTGGTGATGTCACCTGATGGTGTCGGTCGATCTCGATACCGTGCGCGCATGAACAACTTCGCAGTGTCATGGGCTGACGGGCCGCTGCTGGCCTGCGACCTGGAGACCACCGGCACCGATACCGCGACCGACCGGATCGTCACCGCCACCGTGATCTCGATCGTTCCCGGTCAGGATCCGAATATCCGCACGTGGCTGGCCGATCCTGGCATCGAGATCCCTGCCGAGGCTGCCGAGATCCACGGTGTCAGCACCGACCATGCGCGGCGGCATGGGCAGGACGCCGCAGCCGTGGTCGCTGAGGTGGCCGAGGTGCTGGCGGCGGTGTGGCGGGAGTCGACGCCGCTGTGCGTGATGAACGCCCCGTTCGATCTGTCCTTGCTCAACGTCGAGCTGCGTCGCCATCACCAGCGCGGCCTGGAGGTGTCCGGGCCGGTGGTGGATCCCCGGTGCATCGACAAGCACCTGGATCGCTACCGCAAGGGCAAGCGCACGCTCGGCGATCTGTGCACCCACTATCGGGTCCGGCTGGATGAGGCGCACGACTCGGCTGGGGACGCCCTGGCCTGTGCCCGGCTGGCGTGGCGGCTGGCCAAGAAATACCCCACCCAGATCGGCACCCGGCCGCTGGCCGATCTGCACCGCGACCAGATCGGCTGGTACCGCACCCAGCAGCACGACTTCGCCGGCTTCCTGGAACGCCAGGCCCACCGTGTTGATGACCCCACCGAGGCCGCCGACCTGCGCCGTCGTGCGACGGACGTGAGTGCCCACGCCGATGGCTGGCCGCTGAAGGCAATCGAGACGACGGCGCGTGCGGCGTCCGCGCAACCAGCACCGCAGGTCCCTGCGACCACCGCGGGGTACAAGCCGTGGATGGACACCTACGAGGGGCAGGAGCTGGAAAGCTGGATCGAGATCAACCCGGGCGCGATCTGCCGGTCGGTGAGGATCCCAGGCGACGCCGATTCGGCCAACGCTCGCCTAGGTGCCTTCTACTCCGTCGACCACTTCACCGACTGCCCGGAAACCGCTCAGTGCAGGATCTTGTTCACCCTCGCCGACCAGGGACGCTTCGCCGAAGCCCGCCGCTTGGCCGAGGATTTGGCCCTCAGCTGAAGCTGCTGATCAGTCGGTGGGTGGCGTGGCGATGTCGTCGATGTGCAGGCCGTCGGCGTCGGCGATGACCCGCCAGGCTTCGGCCAGTTCGGGGCGGCCTTGGTGGTGGTAGGGATGCGACCGAAATACGGTCGGAAGCTGCCGCACATGGCTCGACGGACAGTGACCGCATAGCCATGCAGAGCGTGCGGCCCTACACCATCCCGAGATCCGGAGTACAGCGCCACACCCTGACCCTGGTCACAGGCGGAACCGCGTAACCCGGCGCCGCAGGCGTCGGTGTGCTGGCGTAGCTAGTGGGCTCAGGTTGGTCGACCGCCATGACGGGGGCGGACACTACGAGTCGTGGCCGGGTCACACAGGCGCAGATGCGCCCACTGCCGCCGGCCGCTGCGCAGCAGCACGCGAGCGGACGCGCGGCACTGCTCAGCGCGCTACCGTGCCGCAGCCTGGCGGGCAGTCACCAGGCAGGCCCGCATCGCGGCCGCCGAGGCCGAGATACAGATGCGCCTGGACGCCCACGACGTGCCCCGGTGCGCGCACTGCGGCCGCACGCTGTGGCCCGTTGCAACCTACGGGGCCCAGGACTCCCAAAGCTACGGCCAGGGGACATGTAGCGCGGGGTAGAGCCGCGGCAGGATGACCAGCAGGGTGGTCACCAGTGCGGCCGAGAACGTTCCTCATAGCCGAAGGCGTGCACCCCGCCACCGCACTGGGCTGGTTCACCGACAGCCTCGGCTTCGCCACCTACCATCCCGAGCCGGGCGAATGACCGTCCTGCTGCGCAGCGCGGCGGCGGGCCGCGGAGTCAGCTGACGCGGCGATAGCGGATGTGGGTGGTCAGCGGTGAGTGAAGCACCTCGGCGGGCTCGAAGCCGAAGGATTCAACCCCGTCGAAGATGCGCTCGCCCGATCCGAGCAGGACGGGTGCAATGTCGAGGGTGAGCTCGTCGATCACCCCGGCGGCCAGTGCCTGCCGGACGGTCGAGGCACCGCCAGCGATGTCCACCCCGTTGTCCCCGGCGGCCTCACACGCTGCGGAGTAGGCCGCGTCGAAGCCCTCGGTGACGAAGTGGAACGTCGTCCCGCCGTCCATCTGGATCGGATCATGGCGGTGATGGGTCAGCACGAAAACCGGCGCGTGATACGGCGGTTCGGAGCCCCACCAGCCCGACCAGTCCTCATCCCAGTCCCCGCGGATCGGCCCGAACATGTTCCGCCCCATCACATACGCACCCCGAGGGCGCATGAGCCATTCGTTCGCGATCTTGTCAGCGTCGTTGGCCCGCGGGTCGCCGATGTGCCAGCCGTGCAGCTCCTGCCCCCGTTTCCCGAGAGGGTCCTCCCGGCTCTGCTCCGGCCCGGCGACAAAGCCGTCCAGTGAGATCGACATGTGGCAAGTGGTGTCCGGCACCGCGAACCTCCTGAGTGATTGCGACTTGCAAGCGGTCCTGCGGAAGATAGCAGGTGATGAACCGCAAGTGCTATACACGGCATGGTGAGGAGGAGATCAGACCAACCGCGCTCGGGCTGCGCGATCAACGCCGCGGTGGAGGTGATCGGCGACCGCTGGTCGCTGCTGGTCCTGCGCGATGTCATGTTCGGCAACCGGCGGCACTTCCGCGTCCTGCAGGAACGCTCCGAAGAGGCAATCGCCTCGAACATCCTCGCCGACCGCCTCCGGCGGCTGGTCGCCGGCGGCCTGCTCACCCGGGCGCAGGCCGGCCGCGGCCGACGCGCCGAATACAGTCTCACCGAGGCCGCGATCCAGCTCGTCCCCGTCATGGCCGCACTCGGCCAATGGGGCGCACGCCACCGCCCCACAACGCCATCGCTACGAGTACGGGCCGAGCTGCTGGCTGACGGCGGGCCCGATCTTTGGGACGACTTCATGGCCGAGCTCCGTGCTGAACACCTCGGGACACCCCTACCACCGCGCAGCGGGCCGACCACCGCCGAACGCCTGGCAGCCGCCTACACCGCAGCTCTCGCCCTCGAAACAGGCGAGCGCCAGGGGAACGACGACACAGCTCGCCCTACCTGATGGTGGGACCAGATACCTCCGGGCCACTTGAGTTGACAAAGTCAGCCGCGTGATCATCCGCCCACCAGAAGGACCCCGGCCGGTGACCGGGATCCGACCGCTTCCTCGCAGTCTTGATCCCCTCGCCGGCGAGTCGCTTGTCGGCTACGGAGCGCCGGCGGCAGCGTCGCGCGGTCCTCGGCGCCCTGCACCGCTCCGAGCGCGTCGCCGACGCCACCACACGGGCACCTCGCCGCGGCTACGCGGCGGCCCGGGCGAGCTGCTCGCCTGCGGACTCGGCGGCCGGGGTGCCGCCGGTGCGCCAGGCGGGGTCTCGCACCCCGAGGTGGATGGTGCGCGCAGCACGGCGCGGGGCAGGGCCTCGCGGGTGGCCACCGAGGTGAACTCGTCGGTGAAGTCAGTCAGGAAGTCCGCGTCCTTGAGGATGTCCAGCAGGTCGATAGTGCCCCACCGCCGCTGCACCTCCGCCTTCAATGCCACGAGATTGCGGGGCTCGGGCAGCTTCTCCAGCTTCGGCACGCTGATCCACGGCTGCCCGTTGCGGGTCACAACCCGAACCCCGCCCGTGGAGCCGTCCACCATCGCCTTGTCGAGGCGGTCCAGCGCAGCGCAGTGGCGTTGACGCAGGTCGGCAGTGAACTCCTTGGCGTCCAGTGGAACGCGAGGGCCCGCGCCTACTGGCGCGGGCAGCGTCGCGACCCGCTTCTAGTTAGCGATCTCCTCCTCGTCGGGTTCAGACGGGTCGCGCAGCGGGCGCAGCCCACCGGTCAGTTCCGGGGCAAGGAACGAGTAGCGTCCCAACACATTTACGTGGTGGCGCACGAACGGAGAGAGGTGGGCGGCATCTTCGTCGCGGACCTCGTAGCCGCTGGCGCGTAGTTCGGTGATCGCGGCGTCGAGATAGCGGGTGGTGAACAACACCAGGGCGTTCAGGACCAGACCGAGGGCGCCGAGTTGGTCTTATCCGAACAACTTGGAGAGGTCCCGGCTATTCGCGATCTGGTGGCCGCTCACGCAGGGTCATGAACAACAGGCTCGAATTTCTGCGTCGTCCGGGCGTGTCGCGGCTGGCCGCAGTGGCAGTCCGGGGTCAGGGGGCGGGGCTTGACCGCCCGGCTGAGCGGTGGAAGTCGGGCATGCCCAGGTGCGTGCTCGTGTGCTTGGCGGCCAGTGCCTGCATGGCCTCAAGTTTCTGGCCGGCGGCAGCAAGGCTGGCCTCGATCACGGCGACTTCGCCAAGCCAGCCCTGCTCTTTTTGCTTCCTGCAGGCGGTCCAGCAGGTTCTTGGCGCACTTCGAGCTGCGCAAGGTGGCGCTGGGAGTCTGCGCCCGCGATTACGGCACCGGCTGCGGATCACCTCGCACAACAGCGGCAGGAACGGCCGCACTGTGGCGAACCGCTTGACCAGCTCGGACCGCCACGCCTCATCGGCATCCGAGTCCGGCGGCCCGGCCAGCTCCACCACCGCGACCAGGGCCTCCGCCAGCTCCGAGCGGGGCACCACGGCCTCGATCTCGGCCCACACCTGCCCCAGGCTCACCGGCTCGACCACATCACCGGCTTCGGCGGCCTGCTCGGCCAAGTCGTCGTGAGCGCCGGTGACCTCCCACAGCACCCCGAACGCCGCCGCCAGCTTCGCCGATGCCTTCCCGAGTTTGGGCAGGGTGCGCAGCTTCTCCTTGGCCGACTCCCGCTCGGCGCGGGCAAGCAGCTTCGAGGAGATCAGCACATCCAGCAGGTCCAGGGCGTCGTCGACCGCTCGGGTTTGCAGGTAGACCACGGCCAGCAGTGTCGCCAGCCGCCGCGAGTCCCCGTGACGACGCAGCAAGCTGGCCTTGCCCTGCACGCCGTAGCGAGACAACTCGGCCAACCGCCGCGGCGGCACCACCACCTCGGTGTCGACCTCGGCGAACCCCAGCCCCAGGATCTCCGCGGCCCGCTGGAGCGCGTCGACCATCGCCGGACCGGACACACGTGTTGGCGGCGCGGACAAGACGATCGCCCGCAACGAGTTCACGGATCAGAAGCGAATGGATCGGGCATTCGGGAACCGATGCGACGAACAAGCAAGCTACGCAAAATATTATACTTTCAACGACGCTCGCCGCTACGCTCCCCTCCGTAAGGCAAGCCACGCGAGCCCGCCGCGGACGGCTCGATGCGGGCGGCATCAATGTCGCAATAGGATAGTCCTAAAGAGACATTGGAGGACAAAGGCCATCAGAGAGCCAGTTCAGCACCGCGCAGCTGCCGAACACCTGATGATCACGGAGATCATCCTCGCCGGACGGCCTTGAGCTACACAGTGGATGGTCGGGCCTGGCGTGGCTTCAGAGCGGCGGTGCGGCGATGCACCGCGTGTCCAGCAGGCGATGCGCGGCGAGTCCGATTACCCTGATCGGCGACAGATCAACAACACTGCCAGCACCTAGCACGAGATCATTGCGATCCCGTGCGTCCGGGATCGGGTGGGCGTCGGCGCAATGCGGTTGCGGCGGCGCCGCGTTTTCGAAGGTGGCGGAGGTCCGCCACGACCGCCCGCACGGCATCAGCACGCCAGCGCCGCACGATGAATCCAAGCGGAGGGAACGTGCTCGAAATAACCACGCTGACCTGGGTGCTCACCATCGCCGTGATCATCGCGCTGCTGGCGATCGACCTGATCATGGCGGCCGCGCACCCGCACCGGGTCGGTTTCGCCGAGGCGAGCGCGTGGTCGGTGGCCTACATCCTCGTGGCGATCGTCTTCGGCGTCTGGTTCGCGATGCAGTACGGCGGCGAGGCCGGCACCGAGTACTTCGCCGGCTACATCGTCGAGAAGAGCCTCTCGGTCGACAACCTGTTCGTCTTCGTGATCATCATGACCACCTTCGCGGTTCCCGAGGAGCACCAGCACAAGGTGCTGACCTTCGGCATCGTGCTCGCGTTGATCATGCGAGGGATCTTCATCGCGGTCGGGGCGGCCCTGCTGTCGTTTTTCTCCTTCATGTTCCTCGTCTTCGGGCTGCTGCTCATCTACACCGCGGTGCAGCTGTTCCGGCACCGCGACGAGGATCCCGACGTCGAGGACAACGTCGTGGTCAAGGCGGCTCGCCGGGTGCTGCCGGTCTCGGACGAATACGTCGGCGGCAAGCTCGTCGCGCGCGTCGGCGGGCGACGGGTGGTCACGCCGATGTTCATAGTGCTGATCGCGATCGGCAGCGTCGACCTGCTGTTCGCCCTCGACTCCATCCCGGCGGTCTTCGGCGTCACCTCGGAGCCCTACATCGTCTTCACCGCCAACGCCTTCGCCCTCCTGGGCTTGCGCGCGCTGTTCTTCCTGGTCAAGGGCCTGCTTGAGCGCCTGGTCTACCTCTCGGCTGGACTGTCGCTGATCCTCGCGTTCATCGGCGTCAAGCTCATCCTGCACTGGGCGCACGTGGACATCGACGAGCGCGTCCCCGAGATCCCCACGCCCGTCAGCCTCGTGGTGATCATCGCGGTGCTGGTGGTCGTGACCGTGGCGAGCCTGATCAAGACCCGGCGCGACCCGTCGGCGAAGGCCCACCCCGGTTCCCTCCGGGCGCACCACACCAAGGTCGAATCACCCGACCCGGAAACCCCGACCGATCTGTGACCGCACCGTCCCGGAGTTGCGGAAGTCAGCGGCCGGAGTCCCGCGTCAGTGCCCGGGTTACGTGCCGTAGACCTGTTCCGGCTCCGCCGCCGAGGCGAGCAGGTCTCGGAGCGCCTTGCCGACCTCTTCGGCTTCCCAGCGCCTGCCGATGTCCTGCCGGGGGCCGTGCCGCCAGCCCTCTTCGACGCAGATCTGTCCGCCCTCGATCTCGATCACCCGGCCGGTGATGTCGCCGGCTTCCTCGGACGCCAGCCAGGCGACGACCGGCGAGTTGTTGGCCGGATCCATCTCGTCGAAACCGCTCGCTGCGTCCGCCATCATCTCCGGGAAGGCGTCCTGCGTCATCCGGGTCCGGGCCACCGGTGCGATCGCGTTCACCGTCACGCCGTACCGGCCGAGCTCGCCCGCCGCGACGAGGGTCATCGACGCGATGCCCGCCTTCGCCGCCGAGTACGTCGTCTGCCCCATGCTCCCCTGCAGGCCCGCACCGGACGAGGTGTTGATCACCCGGGCGGCGCGCTGCCGTCCCTGCTTCGCCTCGGCACGCCAGTACGCCGCGGCGTGGCGCAGCGGCGCGAAGTGCCCCTTGAGGTGCACCCGGATGACCGCGTCCCACTCCTCCTCGGTCGTGTTCACCAGCATCCGGTCGCGCACGAAGCCCGCGTTGTTGACGAGGATGTCGAGGCCGCCGAAGGTTTCGACGGCCTGGCGCACCATTGCGGCCGCCTGCTCGAAGTCCGCCACGTCGGCGCCGTTGGTCACGGCCTCGCCGCCCATCTCGCGGATCGCCGCCACCACCTCGTGGGCCGGCGCGTCGGATGCCCCGCGCCCGTCCAGGCTCGCTCCGAGGTCGTTGACGACGACCTTGGCGCCCTGCCGGGCCAGTTCGAGGGCGTGCTCGCGCCCGATGCCCCGTCCCGCGCCGGTGACGATCGCGACGCGTCCTTCAAGGACCCTGCTCATGATTTCTCCCGGGTGTGTCTGCCGATGTCGCGCGGTGCTCTAGCGGTTCTGGACGGCGAAGAGGAAGGCCGGCGGCTCGCCTCCGCCGTGGCATTCGACCGAGGCGCCGCTGACGTACGAGGCGAGGTCGGAGGTCAGGAAGAGCGCGACGTTGGCGACCTCCTCCGGCCGCGCCATCCGCCCCAGCGGAATGGTTCGCTCGATGGCCGCGACGCTTTCGTCGTCGCCGTAGTGGCCCCCGGTCAGCTCGGTGCGGCACAGGCCGACGTTGATGGAGTTCAGCCGCACCTTCGGCGCCCACTCCACGGCCAGCGAGCGGGTGAGCGAGTCCAGTCCCGCCTTCGCCGCGCCGTAGGCAGCCGTGCCGGGCGAGGGCCGGAGGGCGCTGACGGAGGAGATGTTCACGATCGCGCCGCCGGTGTCCTGCTGCTGCATGGCGGCGTTCGCGGCCTGGGCGACGAGCAGCGGCCCGAAGAAGTTGAGATCCATGATCTTGCCGTGGAAGCGCGGTGACGCGTCCGCCGCCAAGGCGTACGGCGCGCCGCCCGCGTTGTTCACCGCCACGTCGATCCGGCCGTGCTGCGCGAGCAAGCGGTCCATCATCGCCCGGACCGATGCCACGTCCCGCACATCGCACGGCAGGTGCGTCGTTCCGTCCGCCGGTTCGTCCACTTCGGACCGCGCGCACGTCACCACCTGCGCACCGGCCGCGACGAAGGCCGCGGCGATGGCCCGGCCGATGCCCTTGGTGCCCCCGGTCACCAGGACCACCCGTCCCGTCATGTCCAGCTGAACCGCCACGCGTCTCTCCGATGGGTCGAGAACCAAGCAGATGTTAGGGTACCAAGCAAATGATAGGTCAAGTAGCCCGGAAGGTGGCACATGGGCATCACCTCGGACCTACGTGAAGACGGCATCCGCGTCGTCACGGTCGACCACCCGCCCGTCAACGCGCTCCCCGTGCGGGGTTGGTTCGACCTCGCCGCAGCGCTCGACGAAGCGGGCAAGGACATGAACACCCACGTCGTCGTGCTGCGCGCGGAGGGCAAGGGCTTCAACGCGGGCGTCGACATCAAGGAAATGCAGAACACCAAGGGATTCGACGCCCTGATCGGCGCGAACCGGGGCTGCCACGCCGCGTTCAAGGCGGTCTACGAGTGCGCCGTGCCGGTCATCGCCGCCGTCAACGGATTCTGCGTCGGCGGCGGCGTCGGCCTGGTCGGCAACGCCGACACGATCGTCGCAAGCGACGACGCCTACTTCGGGGTGCCCGAGGTGGACCGCGGTGCCCTGGGCGCCGCGACCCACCTCGCCCGCCTGGTTCCGCCGCACCTGCTGCGCACCCTCTACTTCACCGGCCGCAACATCCCCGCCACCGACCTCATCGGGCACGGCTCCGTCCTCGAGGTCGTCCCCCGCGAACGCCTCGACGAGGCGGCCCTCGCCGTCGCGGCCGAGATCGCCGCGAAGGACACCCGGGTCATCCGGATGGCGAAGGAGGCCATCAACGGCATCGACCCCGTCGACGTCAACCGCAGCTACCGGTTCGAGCAGGGCTTCACGATGGAGCTCAACCTCGCCGGGGTGGCGGACGAGCACCGGGACCGGTTCGCCGGCACCGAGAAAGCGAAGAGCGAATGAGCAAGCCCCGCGACAAGCGCATGAGCGCGGACGACGTGGTCGCCCGGCTCGATGACGGCATGACCATCGGCATCGGCGGCTGGGGCGCGCGGCGCAAGCCCATGGCGCTGGTCCGCGCGATCCTGCGCTCGAACCTGACAGACCTCACCCTGGTCTCCTGGGGCGGCGCCGACGTCGGACTCCTCGCCCGGGCGGGCAGGATCCGCAAACTGGTCTACGCGTTCGTCTCGCTCGACTCCGTGCCGCTCGAACCGAACTTCCAGCAGGCACGCCAGAACCGGACGATCCCCGAGATCGTGGAGCTCGACGAGGGCATGTTCCAGGCCGGGCTGCGCGCCGCCGCCCAGCGCCTGCCGTTCCTCCCCATGCGCGCCGGGCTCGGCTCCGACGTCATGGTGCACAACCCCGGCCTGCGGACCGTGACCAGCCCGTATCCCGCCGCGGACGGCGTCTTCGAAGAGCTCGTCGCCGTTCCGGCGCTGCACCTCGACGCGGCGCTGGTGCACATGAACCGCGCGGACCAGCACGGCAACGCCACGTACCTGGGCCCGGACCCGTACTTCGACGACCTGTTCTGCATGGCAGCCGACAAGGCGTTCGTGACCTGCGAGCGCATCGTCGAAACCGCGGAGCTCACCCGCGAAGCCGCGGTCCAGCGCCTGCTGCTCAGCCGGATGATGGTCGACGGCGTCGTCGAGACGCCCAACGGGGCCCACTTCTCCACGTGCGCCCCGGACTACGAGCGGGACGAGAAGTTCCAGCGCGCCTACGCCGCCGCTGCCGCCGACCCGTCGGCGTGGGAAGCCTTCGAACGGCGCTTCCTGCGCGGCACCGAGGACGACTACCAGGCCGCTGTGAAGGTGTTCCACGAAGAGCAGGAGGCGTGACGATGTCCGACGTGACGCGTGCCGAGATCTGCGCGGCGGCCATCGCCGATGCGTTCGCGGACGACGGCGAGATCTTCGCCAGCCCGATGGGCCTGCTGCCCACCCTGGGCGTGCGGCTCGCCAAGCTGACGAGCAATCCCGAGCTCGTGATCTCCGACGGCGAATCCCGCTTCCTCGCCGAGGTTCCCGCGCTCGGGGCCGAATCGGATGCGGTGGAGGGCTGGATCCCGTTCCGGCAGGTCTTCGACGTGGTCGCCTACGGGAAGCGGCACGTCATGATGGGCGCCACCCAGATCGACCGCCACGGCAACCAGAACATCTCGGCGATCGGCGACTTCGCGCAGCCGAAGCGCCAGCTACTCGGCTCCCGCGGCGCGCCCGGCAACACCGCGAACAACCGCACCTCGTACTGGGTGCCGCGGCACGCCCCCCGGGTTTTCGTGGAGCGGGTGGACATCGTCTCGGGTATCGGCCCGAAGCTGGCCGAGCAGGCCGGTCCGGCTGCCGCCCGGTACAACGACATCCACCGCATCGTCTCGAACCTGGCGGTCCTCGACGTGGGCGGCCCCGACCACACGTTGCGGCTGCGGTCGGTGCACCCCGGCGTGACCGTGGACGACGTGCGGGAGGCCAGCGGGTGCGAGATCCACGCCGACGACGAGGTGCCGGAGACGCGCACGCCCACCGACGCGGAGCTGACCTTCATCCGCGAGGTGATCGATCCGAAGAACCTGCGCGACCGCGAGGTCAAGCCGGGGGCCGTCCGATGAGCGTCGAGCAAGTGCTGCGCACCACGCTCACCGACCTGGTCGGCATCCGGCATCCGGTCGTGCAGACCGGCATGGGCTGGGTGGCCGGGCCGAGCCTGGTCGGCGGCACGGCGAACGCCGGCGGCCTGGGCATCCTCGCCAGCGCGACGATGAGCTGCGAGGAGCTGGAGCGGGCGATCATCGCGGTCAAGCGCCGCACCGACCGGCCCTTCGGCGTCAACCTCCGGGCCGACGCCGGCGACGCACCGCGGCGGGTCGACCTGCTGATCGAGCACGGGGTGAAGGTCGCGTCGTTCGCGCTGGCACCGAAGAAGGAGCTGATCGCCAAGCTCAAGGACCACGGCATCGTCGTGATGCCGTCGGTCGGCGCGCCGCGCCACGCGGAGAAGGTGGCGGCGTGGGGCGCCGACGCGGTCATGGTCCAGGGCGGCGAGGGCGGCGGTCACACCGGCGCGGTGCCCACCACCCTGCTCCTGCCGAGCGTGCTCGACGCCGTCGACATCCCCGTCGTCGCGGCGGGCGGCTTCTTCGACGGCCGCGGCCTCGCGGCGGCTTTGTCCTACGGCGCGGCGGGAATCGGCATGGGCACCCGCTTCCTGCTCACGAAGGACAGCGCCGTTCCGGATGCCGTGAAGCGGCTTTACCTCTCCCACGACGTCAACGGGACGGTCGTCACCGACAAGGTCGACGGCATGCCGCACCGCATGCTTCGCACCCGCCTCGTCGAGGAGCTGCAGGACACGAACGTCCTGAGGAGACTCGGCCCGACCATCCGGCGGACCCTGAAGTTCAAGAAGATGAGCGGGATGACGTGGCGTCAGCTCGCCGCCGACGGCCGGTCGATGAAGCACGGCAGCGGCCGCTCCTGGCCCCAGATGGTGCTCGCGGCCAACACCCCGATGATGCTCAAGTCCGGGCTGGTCGACGGCGACACGAACGCCGGCGTGCTCGCCGCCGGCCAGGTGGTCGGCGTCCTGGACGACCTGCCGACCTGCGAGGAGCTCATCGACCGGGTGGTCACCGAGGCTGCCGAATGCCTGCGGAGGACCCAGAACTACACGCTCTGAGAACCAGAGGCGGTGCCCACGGCGCAGTGGGCACCGCCTCTCTTGGTGACTGTTCCAGAAAGCTACGCCAACGCTCATCCGATTCAATTGAGCGTTTTTCATCTTGGCTGGTGACCGCAGCCGCGACAGCCAACGGGCCGTATCGCGAATGCAGTCGCATGCGCCGCAGGCGCATAGCCCACCTATGCAGCTTGCACCGCCGCGGGTTCTCAGCGTTCGCCTGGCGAGGACGGCCCAACCGCCGTGTATTGGACATACATCAGGTTGGGCACCCACAGTCCAGGCGGGCGCTGAGGTTCCGCCACCCGCACCGCCACGCAAAACGAGGATGAAAAAACCTCATTGAAACTGCGACCTTGACCGCGAGGAATGCGCCGGTCCAGGCGGAAGATCCTCTGCAATCCGCCTGAATCAGGCGTTGCGGACAGTCAGGCCGCCGTCGACCGCGAGCACCGCGCCGGTGACGAACGAGGCCGCGGGCAGTAGCAGGGATACCGTGACGTGGGCGACCTCCTCCGGCTCTCCGTACCGCCGCAGCGCTGTGCGCCGCCGCGCGAAGACGGCCTTGTCCTCGTCCTGGATTCGCGCGGTCATGCCGGTGTTGATCGGGCCGGGACAGACGCAGTTCACCGTGACTCCACTGGGCCCCAGCTCCACGGCGAGCGAGCGCGTCAGGCCGATCACGCCGTGCTTGGAAGCGGTGTAGGCCGTGATCCCGGCCGTCGCGCCGAGCCCCTCGGTGGAGGCGATGTTCACGACCCGGCCCGCACTGTTGCGGCGCAGGTCCGGAAGGGCCGCCCGGACGAACCTGGGATATGCGGTCAGGTTGATCGCGAGCGTGGTCGCCCACGCATCGTCGAAGCCCTCATCCGCCAAACCGGCGTGGATGCTGACTCCGGCGTTGTTGACCAGGGCGTCGATCGGGCCGAGCGCCTCGCGGACCTCCGACACCGCGGCCGCGGGCGCGCTGGGATCCGCGGCGTCCGCGACCACGGCGTGCACCTCAGCGCCTGCGCCGCGGATCTCTTCAGCAACCGCCGCCAGCCCGTCGGCGTCGCGGTCGACGATGCCGACGGCGGCGCCCTCGTCGGCGAGCAGGTGGGCCGTCGCCCGCCCCATCCCGCTCGCCGCTCCGGTCACGAGGGCAACGCTGCCGGCGACAGAACGGCTCAATCTGGTCAGTCTGGACATCGATGTCCTTCCGGTCGGGCGGGCGTCAGGATCGCTGCCGCGTGGCGAGCACCCGCTTCGTCTCGTCGGAGACCGGTGCGGCGAGCACCGCGGCCACCAGGTCGGTGAGGTAGTGGGTGAACAGGGTTTGTTCGCTGCGCGGGTCGTCCTTGGCGCGGCGGCTCAGTTCGAGGTGCGCGAAGTGGATGGCCGCGAATCGGCGGTGCAGCGGCGGGCCGACCGCCTCGGGCGGCAGCATCGGTGCCACCAGTTCGAGCCAGCGGGCCAGGCTGCCCCCGGGGTCGTCGAGCACGATCGCGGCAGGTTCTCCCGGCTCGACCATCCGGTTGGTCCGGCCGAGCAGTTCCGCGGTGATCTGCAGGTACTCGCGGCCGCCGGCGGGATCCGACAGCTTCGCGATCAGGGGCAGGACCAGTGCGGACGCCAGCGCGCGCAGGTCGTCGCGACCGGTCAGCTCGTACTGGTCGAGCAGCGTGTTGCGGCGTGCCCCGACGTCACGCCCGTGCTCGATCAGCACCTCCCGGAGCAGGCCTTCCCGGTTGGTGAAGTGGTACTGCAGCGCGGTGGTGTTGCGCTGCCCGGCGGCGCGGGTGATCTCCCGCAGCGACACCGCGTAGATCCCGCGTTCGGCGAAGAGCCGGGTGGCCGCTCGGATCAGCGCCGACCGCGCGTCCGTCGCGGGTTCGGCATCGCGCGTCGAGGTGTGGGTCATGGCGAGAACCTATCCGTGCCGCGATTCGCCGGCCGTGACCGCGCGGATCAGCTCGGTGCGGATCTGCCGCTTGAGGATCTTCCCGGAGGCGTTGCGGGGCAGCTCGTCGTCCTGCACCCAGACGTGCGCGGGGATCTTGAACCGCGCTATCCGCCCGTCCAGGAACGCGCGCAGTGCCTCGGCGGTCAGGGTGGTGCCGGCGAGGCCCTGGACCAGCACCCCCACCTCTTCGCCCAGGATGTCGTGCGGGATGCCGATCACGGCGCAGTCGGCCACTGCGGGATGCTCGTGGATCGCGGCTTCGACCTCGGCGCAGTAGACGTTCTCCCCGCCGCGGATCAGCATGTCCTTGGCCCGGTCGACGATGTAGACGAACCCCTCTTCGTCGATCCGGGCGAGGTCGCCGGAGCGCAGCCAGCCGTCGGTGATCGCGTCGGCCGTGGCGTCCGGCCGGTTCCAGTAGCCCTTGACCACGTTCGCGCCCTTGATCCGCAGCTCGCCGATCTCGTCCGCGGGCAACCGCTGCTCGGTGACCGGGTCCACCACCTCGACGTCGCAGATCGCGACCGCGAGCCCGATGCTGTCCGGCTTGGTCAGGTAATCGAGTCCGCGGTTGGCCGTGGTCATCGAGGATGTCTCGGTGAGGCCGTAGCCGTTGGCCGGCGCCGCGCCGGGCAGGAGCGCGGCGGAGCGCTGCACGAGCGCCGGTGGCGCAGCCGCTCCTCCGGTTCCGACCGCGGTCAGGCTGGTCAGGTCGCGCCGCGCGAACTCGGGGTGCGCATAAAGTTGCGCGAGCATCGCCGGCACGCCGGTGAATTGCGTGACGCGCTCGCGCTCGATGAGTTCGAGTGCGGTGCCGGCGTCCCACTTGTGCATGAGGACCAAAGTGGCGCCTCGGTGGAAGGCACCGAGCAGCACCGAGTGGCAGCCGGTGCCGTGGAAGAACGGAACTGCCACCAGTGCCGTCGCCGGCACCGCCTGCGCCGCGGCCAGATCGGCGAGCGACCCGCCCTGCCGGAGCAGGGCCCGGGCCGCCGCGTATCCCACGCTGGTCACGTTGCCGCAGATGTTGCGGTGCGTGCCGAACGCGCCTTTGGGAGTGCCGGTGGTCCCGGACGTGTAGAAGATCGTGGCGTCGTCCTCGGGACCGAGGTCGACATCGGGAAGCTCCGCGGCGGCGGGCACATCGCGGATGTCGCGGCTGCCGGCGGGCAGCGGCCCGGTCGGCCGCGCCACGATCGCGGCGATCCCGAGGCCCGGTAGCACGTCCCGCAGCCGGTCCATCCGCTCCTGGTCCGCGATCAGCACCTTCGCCCCGGAGTCGCGCAGTCCGAACTCCAGCTCGCTCGCCGACCACCAAGCGTTCAACGGCACCACGACAGCACCGGCGCACGCGGCGGCGAAGAAGGCGACCGGCCATTCGGGGAAGTTGCGCATGGCGATGGCGACCCGGTCGCCCTTCCGGATGCCGTGCTCGTCGACGAGCCGCCCCGCCAACCCGGCCACCTGCTGGAAGTGCTCGCGATAGGTGACCCGCTCATCGCCGTGGACGAGGAAATCCCGCTCGGCGAAGGCCTGCGAGCTCTCGACCATGGCCCGCAAGCTGGCAGGCGCGTTCCGCCAGGCACGCACTCGCACACCGCGGATGTCGACCTCGACGGTCTCGAAAGGCGCGCCCGGAGCGGTCAGCTCTGCGCGGATGTCCTCGTGGTTCCTCATCGTTTCCACGTCCCCACCCTCGCCGGCTCGAACATTCCGTGAGACGGCTCGAATCTGCTCCGTCCGCAACGGAAAATCAAGTGCTTGTGCTTCTAAGGCAGTCGCATTAAGTTGACGCCCGTCACCGAAGCCCGCACCGGAGGAGACCGCCGTGGCCTGGGAATTCGAGACCGACCCCGAGTTCCAGCGGGAACTCGACTGGATCGAGGAGTTCGTCCGCGAGGAGATCGAACCGCTCGACCACATCATCGACCACCCCTACGACCTCGACGACCCGATCCGCGCGGAGCTGATCCCGCCGTTGCAGGAAACGGTCCGCGAACGCGGCCTGTGGGCCTGCCACCTCGGCCCGGACCTGGGCGGACCCGGGTACGGGCAGGTCAAGCTCGCCCTGATGAACGAGATCCTCGGCCGGGCGCGCTGCGCCCCGATCGTCTTCGGCGCCCAAGCCCCCGACAGCGGCAACAGCGAGATCCTCGCCCACTTCGGCACGCCGGCGCAGCAGGAGCGCTGGCTGCAGCCGCTGCTCGCCAACAAGATCGTCTCGGCGTTCTCGATGACCGAGCCGCAAGGTGGCGCCGACCCGAAGGTGTTCACCACCAGCGCGGTTCGTGATGGCGACGAATGGGTGATAAACGGGGAGAAGTGGTTCTCCTCCAACGCCCGCTACGCGGCGTTCCTCATCGTCATGGCGGTCACCGACCCGGACAACCCGCCCTACCGGCAGCAGTCGATGCTGATCGTCCCGACCGACGCACCGGGCGTGGAGATCATCCGCAACGTCGGGCTCGGCGGTGACCCCGAAGGAGCGGGCTCGCACGCCTACATCCGCTACAGCAACGTCCGCGTTCCGGCCGACGCGCTGCTCGGCCCGCGCGGCGAGGCGTTCATGGTGGCGCAGACCCGCCTCGGCGGTGGGCGCATCCACCACGCCATGCGCACCGTCGGGCTGATCAGGCGGAGCCTCGACATGATGGCCGAGCGAGCACTCTCCCGCACCACCCAGGGCGAGCAGCTCGCGCGCAAGCAGATGGTGCAGGAGATGATCGCGGATTCCTGGCTGGACCTGGAGACCTACCGGCTCCTGGTGCTGCGCACCGCGTGGCGCATCGATAAGTACCAGGACTACCGCAAGGTGCGCGCCGACATCTCCGCGGTCAAGGCGATGATGCCGCGCGTCTTGCGCGATGTGGCCTCCCGCGCGCTGCAGGTCCACGGCTCGCTCGGCGTCTCCAACGAGATGCCGTTCGCCGGGTACGTCACCCAGTCCTTTCACATGGGGCTCGCCGACGGTCCGACCGAGGTCCACAAGGCCACCCTGGCCCGGCAGGTGCTGCACGACTACGAGCCCTCCGACGACCTGTTCCCCACCCGCCACGAGCCGAAGTTGCGCGACCAAGCCCGCCAGAAGTACGCCGACGTGCTCAAGCGACACGGGCGGCTCCCGGCGTGAACGCACCCCGACCATCCACAGTGGATCCCGCGCTGGTCGATTTCACCGCGCTCGCACGGTGGATGGACGACCAGGGCCTGCCGCCGGGCGACTTCACCGAAGTCACCGAACTGACCGGCGGCACGCAGAACGTCATGCTGCGGCTACGCAGAGGCGACCAGGTGCACGTGCTGCGCCGCCCGCCGCGACATCTGCGCAAGCGCAGCAACGACGCGCTGATCCGCGAGATGAGGGTGCTCGCGGCGCTCGCGCCGACACCGGTGCGCGCCCCTGCGATCGTCGCCGGCTGCCCCGACCCGGAAGTCCTCGGCGGAGCGGTGTTCTACCTGATGGAGCACGTGGACGGTTTCAACGCAACGGTGTCGCTGCCGCCCCGCCACGCCGCTGATGCGGCCATCCGGCACGAGATGGGACTGGGTGCCGCCAGGGCCATCGCCGCGCTCGGCGAAGTCGACCACGTCGCGGTCGGCCTGGGCGACGTCGGGAACCCCACCGGGTTCCTCGACCGCCAGGTCGGCCGCTGGCTGGGCGAGCTCGACTCCTACGCGGCGTTCGACGGCTACCCCGGCCCGAACCTCCCGGGCGTCGCCGAAGTCGCCGACTGGCTGGACCGCAACCGCCCGTCGACCTGGCGCCCCGGTCTCATGCACGGCGACTACCACCTGGCCAACATCATGTATTCCCACGCGGGACCGTGGGTGGCGGCGATCGTCGACTGGGAGATGGTGACGGTCGGCGACCCACTGCTCGACCTCGGATGGCTGCTGGCCACCTGGCCGGAAACCGACGGCGGCCTGATCCGCCCCTCCGCGATCGCGGATGCGGGGGGCCTGCCCAGCCGTGCCGAACTCATCGCCTGCTACGCCGAGCACTCCAGCCGCGACCTGGCCGCCATCATCTGGTACCGCGTCCTGGCCTGCTTCAAGCTCGGCATCGTCCTGGAAGGAACCCACGCCCGCGCCTGCGCGGGCAAGGCACCGGCCGGCATCGGCGACCGCCTGCACGCGCACGCCATCGGCCTGCTCACCCAAGCCCGATCGCTGATATGAACCCCGGTTGGAGCGCGATCCCATGACCGACACGACCTTCGACCTGACCGGCAAGATCGCCCTCGTCACCGGTGGCAGCCGAGGCATGGGCCGCGCGATGGCCCACGCCTTCGCGGCCAAGGGGGCAGACGTGATCATCGCCAGCCGCAAGCTGGAAGCCTGCGAGAACACGGCACGTGAGATCGAGGAGGAGCACGGCGTCCGCGCACTCCCCGTGGCCTGCAACGTCAGCCACTGGGATCAGTGCGATGCCCTGGTCGAACGCGCCTACGCCGAGTTCGGCCGAGTCGACGTGCTGGTCAACAACGCCGGCCTCTCGCCGCTATACCCGAGCCTCGACCAGGTCGGCGAAGCCCTGTGGGACAAGGTGCTCGCCGTCAACCTCAAGGGCCCGTTCCGGCTCACCGCACTGATCGGCACCCGGATGGCCGATGGCGACGGCGGCGCGATCATCAACATCTCGTCGATAGCCGCGATCCGACCGGCACCGATCGAACTCCCCTACGCCGCAGCGAAAGCCGGCCTGAACACTCTCACCGAAGGCTTCGCCCGCGCCTTCGGCCCCAAGGTCCGGGTCAACGCCATCCAAGCCGGGCCGTTCCTCACCGACATCTCCCACGCCTGGGATCTCGACGCCTTCGCCGAACGGGCCAGAACCTCGATCGCGCTGGGCCGCGGAGGCGAGCCCGACGAGGTCGTGGGAGCAGCTCTCTACTTCGCCAGTGCCGCGTCTTCCTTCTGCACCGGAGCAATCCTCCGCCTCGACGGCGGCGTCCACTGACTCCCCCGAGGAATTTTCGGTCGGCTGTCCCGCAATCACAGGACCAAACCCGCGATTGCGGGACAACCTTCAGGCCAGGTCGACGGGTCGCACCCGCAGCTTGGCCGCGATGCGCGCCAGCGCCTGCTGGTCGGTGGCGGTGAGCTGGTCGAGGACGAGCTGCCGCACCGCGCGCACGTGGGTGGGCGCGGCGGCGACGACCACCTCGTAGCCGACGTCGGTGAGGGCGGCGACGGTGTACCGGCCGTCGTCGGGGTCGGGCGAACGCTCGACCCAGCCCCGCTGCTCGAACCGCTTGACGACGTTGGACAGGCGCGAGAGGGAACCGTTGGCCAGGTAGGCCAGCTCGCTCATCCGCAGGCGGCGCCCCGGGGCCTCCGAGATGTGGCTGAGGGTCAGGTACTCGAAGAGGGTCAGGCCGGCCTCGTGCTGCAGCGGCGACTCCAGCCGGCCCGGCAGCAGCAGGATCAGCGAGACCAGCCCGGTCCATGCCTCTTTCTCGTCCGGGTTCAGCCACAGCGTCTCGTCCGGGGCGTCCCCGCCGGGGTTCGGAGTTGCGGTGGTGGCCATGGCGGCACCATACCGAGCGGCCATGACTTCACGCGTGAAGTGAAACCGTGCTACGTTCACTTCACACGTGAAGTGATCTCGGAGGGACCGCCATGAGCAAGCCGGAATTCTTCGCCACGCCCGGGTACGGCGAGACGCAACTGGCCAACATGCACTACAACCAGGCAGTTCGAATCGGCGACCGCGTCGAGACCTCGGGCCAGGGAGGCTGGGACGACGACTGGAACTTCCCCGAGTCCCTCGAAGACGAAATCGTGCAGGCCTTCGAGAACGTCGAGCGAACCCTCGCCACGACCGGCGCCACGTGGCGCGACGTCATCGCCGTGAACTCCTACCACATCCCCGAATCCGCCGAGTTCATCGGAGAAGTCCACAACCGCGTCATGGTGGAGCAGTTCCGCAAGCGCATGGGCGACCGCGCGCCCATCTGGACCGAGATCGGCGTTCCGGCCCTCGGCGCCCCGAAGATGCGCGTCGAGATCCGCGTGACCGCCATCATCGGCCACGACGGCTGACCGACATCCCGGCAACCAGACGCGATCTCCTGGCGCCCGCTTCCAAGACGACGCGTCAGGTCCGATGTGCCAGGTTCGATGTGCCGGCCGACCGGGCGTGCCGGTCGGCCGGCACCGGCGCTAACCGAACGAGACCGTCCCACCGGTCAGGACGGCGCGCTCGCCGACCGCGGCGCCGAAGGCGACCGCGCTCGCATCGGCTCCCCAGCAGTCGACCGAGAGCCGGTCGCCGGGGAAGACGGGAGCGGCGAAGCGACCCTCCAACCGGCGCAGGCCGGCCGGATGGGCGCCGTAGCGCCGCGCCACCGCCAGGGTCGTGCCCGCCAGGGTGCACAGGCCGTGCAGGAACGGCCGCGGCTGCCCCGCCGCCTCGGCCGCTGCGGGATCGATGTGCATGTGGTGCCGATCCCCCAGCAGCCGGTACAGCGCCGCCTGGTTCGGCGCGGTGGCGATCGCGAGCCGGTGGTCGACCGCCGCTTCCGGCCGCTTCGGGCTCGACGGGCCGCGCTCGCCGCCGAACCCGCCGCGGCCGGGGGCGAACAGCGCCCAGGTGGCCACGAAGTAGTCGCTCTCCACCGCCACCTCGAAGATCGCCGCCGAGCCCTTGTCCCACACCCTCGCCACGGACGCGGTCATCGCCAAGGAGCCCGAACGGGGCAGCGGGGCAAGGACTTCGAGCCGCTGGGAGCCGTGCACGGCGGTGCGGGTGTCGAACGCGCCTCGGGTGCCCAGGGCGTCGGGAGCCCACTGGGCGAGCGTCAGCGCGAAGGTGGGCAGGACGCGCAGCCGCTCCTCGAAGACCAGGTCGAGATCCGCTGCGCTGGCGCCGACCGCCAGCGCGTAGAGGATCGCGTCCCGCTCGGTGTAGTCGACGGCGCGGCTGCCGAGCTCGACGCCCTCCCATTCGCCCGCCGCGCGGGCCGTTTCCGCCGTCATCGCGCCGCCCCCACGACCAGGCCGCTGGTCGGCACCCCGGCTCCCGCCGTGACCACCACGTTCCGCACGCCTTCCGGCTGGTTGACCGAGGTGCCCCGGACCAGCCGGACGGCCTCGGCGATGCCGTTCATCCCGTGCAGGTACGCCTCGCCGAGCTGGCCGCCGTGGGTGTTGGTGGGCAGCCTGCCGTCCAGTTCGAGGTGACCGTCCCGGATGAAGTCCTTCGCCTCGCCCCGGCCGCAGAAGCCGAGCTCCTCCAGCTGCGGGAGCACCAGCGGGGTGAAGTGGTCGTAGAGGATCGCGGCCTGCACGTCGTCGGGGCGCAGCCCGCTCTGCGACCACAGCTGGTCGCCGACCAGCCCCAGCTCCGGGATGCCCGAGATCGACGGCCGGTAGTAGCTCGTCATCATGTGCTGGTCCGCGCCGGAACCCTGCGCCGCGGCGAGCACGTGGACCGGGGCGTGCGGCAGGTCCCGGGCACGCTCCGCGGAGACCAGCACCAGCGCCTGGCCCCCGTCGGTCTCCTGGCAGCAGTCCAGCAGGTGCAGCGGCTCGGCGATCCACCGGGACGCCTGGTGCTCCGCCAGCGTGATCGGGCGCTGGTAGAACCAGGCGTTCGGGTTGGTGGCGGCGTGCTTTCGGTCCAGCACGGCGACCCGCCCGAAATCCTCCGAGGTGGCGCCGTACTCGTGCACGTAGCGGCGGGCGAACATCGCCACCCACTGGGCGGGCGTGTTCAGGCCGTACGGCGTCATCCACGAGTACGCGGCCCGGTCGGCGCTGGTGTCCATCGCCCGGTCGGCCTGGCCCAGCCCGTAGCGCTCCCCCGACCGCTCGTTGAAGGCGCGCCAGCAGACCACGACCGACGCCAGCCCGGTGGCGATGGCGGCCGCGGCATGCGCCACCGTGCCGCAGGCCGCCCCGCCGCCGTAGCCGACGCGGGAGAAGAAGGTGAGGTCGCCGATCCCCGCGTTGCGGGCGACGTGGATGTCGGAGCTCGACTCCGCGGTGTAGGTCACCATGCCGTCGACGTCGGCGGGTGTCAGCCCGGCATCGGCCACGGCGGCGAGCACCGCCTCGGTCGCGAGCCGCAGTTCGCTGCGGCCGGATTTCTTGGAGAACTCCGTCGCGCCGATGCCGACGATCGCGGCCGAACGGGACAGCGCGGTTGCGCTCATGCGGATTCCTTCCTGGCGCCGGGAAGCTGGATGTCGACCGTGCCGGTGACGTGTGCGCCGAGGCCGTTCTCGCCCCGGACCGAGACCTGGACGCGTCGGTGCGGCTCGTCCTTGCCGGTCACCGCGCCGCTGAGGACCATCGTGTCGCCCGGGTAGTTGGGCGCTCCGAGCCGGATCCGGATGGCCTTGACCACCGCTGCCGGGCCGGCCCAGGAGGTGACGAACCGGTCCACGAGACCGTTGGTCGTCAGGATGTTCATGAACACGTCTCGGGAGCCGCGCTCGACCGCGAGTTCCGGGTCGTGGTGCACGTCCTGGAAGTCGCGACTGGCGATGGCGGTGGCCACGACGAGCGTGCGGGTCAGCGGAATCTCCAGCTCTGGAAGGACTTCCCCGACGCTCACCGCGTCGAACGTCCGCGTCGGCGGGATCGTCACGACGCCACCTCCTCGACGGCCAGGTGCTCCCCCAGGTCGGCGAGGGCGGCTGCGGCTCCGCCGAACGTGCCGGAAATCTGCTTGCCCCACAGGAAGTACCGGTGGGCCGGGTAGTCGACGTCGACGCCGATGCCGCCGTGCACGTGCTGGGTGCGGTGCACGACGTCCAGCCCGGCCTGATCCGCCCACCACTTGGCCACCAGCACGGCGCCGTCGGCGTCGGCCGCCTCGTCGGCGAGCGAGGTGAGCGCCTGCCACAGCGTCACCCGCATGGCCTCGATGTCGATGTAGCAGTCGGCCAGCTGGTGCTGGACCGCCTGGAAGGTGGCCAGGGGCCGGCCGAACTGGTGTCGTTCGCCGAGGTAGCCGGCGGCGAGCGCCAGGGCCCCTTGCGCGACTCCGGCCTGGATCGCCGCGAGAGCAACGATCGCGCGCCGCAGGGTCTGGCGGAGCGCGTCGCCGCCCGGGACGCCGACCGCGTGGCCGACAGCCTTGTCAAGGCGGAGGTTCCCGCTCAGGTCTCTGGTCGTGGTCTCGGCCTGCTCCCAGTGCACGCCTTCGGCGTCCGCTTGCACCAGGAAGAGCCCCGGCCCCCGGTCCGTGGTCGCGGACACGAGCACCGCGTCGGCGCCCTGCGGAGACGGCACGACCGCCTTGATTCCCGTGAGCAGCCAGGCATTTCCTTCGGCGGTCGCCGTGCAGGTGGGCGCGCCCGGCTCGGCGGGAGCGAATTCCTCCAACGCCAGGGTGAGCCGCGAGCTCCCGTCGGCTGCCGCCGGCAGGATCCGGGCGCGCTGCTCCTCGTCGCCGTGGGCGGCGACCGCCAGCGCGGCCACGCCCGCCGTCCACAGTGGAACCGGCGCGACGAACCGGCCCTGCTCCTCCAGCAGCACGCACAGGCCGTCGAGGCCGAGCCCCGCTCCGCCGTGCTCCTCGGGCAGCGCGATGCCCACCAGCCCGGCCCCGGCCAGGTCCGCCCAGAGGCGCTCGTCGACGCGCGTCTCCGACGCCTCCACCTCCCGGATCCGGTCGGTGGTGGCCCGGTCGGTGAAGATGCTGCGGGCCAGGTCCTGGACCGCGACCAGCTCGTCGCTGAGGTGGAAGTCCATTCGGGATTCTCCTTCTCCGGCCGGGTCAGGGCCGGTCGGTCGCAGGGCGGAACACGGGCAGCGTCAGCTGCGGGTCCACCTCGAGCCATTCGAGCCGGACCGGCATGTCGATGGCGACGTCGTCCGGTGCCACGCCCACCAGGTTGGTGATCAGCCGGGTGCCCTCCGCCAGTTCGACGACCGCGATCAGCAACGGGTATTCGAACGCGGGGTGCGGCGGGTGGTGGGCGACCACGTAGCTGTAGACGGTGGCGCGGCCGGATGCCGTCACGGTGTCCCACTCGAAGGACTGGCAGTGCGGACAGCACGGGCCTGGCGGGTGGCGCAGGGTCTCGCAGAATCGGCAACGCTGGATGACGAGCCGCTTCTCCTTCGCCGCGGCGAACCAGAACTCGTTGTCCTGGTTCACGGCGGGCCGGGGCCGCAGCGCCTTCTTCTCCGCGGGCCGGAACGTCAGGGTGCGCCACTTCTGCGTCGCCACTGCGGTTCCGCTCGCGTCGCGGTAGGTGCGCACCGTCGTGACGAACCGTCCCGGGCCGAGACCGGTGTTCTTCTCCGGGGAGATCGACTCCACGGCCTCCTCGGTGCTGACCTCGTCGCCGGGCACGAGCTCGCGGTGGAACTCGAACTCGGAGTCGGTGGCCACCACCGAGCTGTAGCCGCCCTCGGCCAGCAGCGCGACGAGTTCGTCGAAGGGCGTGGCCGCTTCCGATGTGGTGGTGGCGTAGCCCCGCATGGTCCACGCCTGCGTCATCGAGGCCGGCGCGACGACGCCGTCGCGGCCCGTCGCCCGCGCGGCCTCGGCCGAGAGGTAGACCGGGTTGGCGTCGCCCATCGCCTCGACCCAGTGGCGGATCATCGGCACGTTCACCGGGTCCTGGCCCGGCCTGTCCGGCACGAGGACGCGTCCCACGTAGGACTGGAGGCGCCGCTCGTATTCCGCCTCGCTCTGGGGTTTCCGCTCGCCGTTCATGCGCCCCTCTTCGCCCGGGGCAGGCCGAGGCCCTGGGTGGCGACCATGTCGCGCAGCACCTCGTTCACGCCGCCACCGAAGGTGTTGACGATGCCTTGCCTGGAAAGCTGCTCGATCTGCCCGCCGAGCACGGCATCCGGCGATTCCGGGCGGATCCGCCCGCCCGCGCCGAGCACCTGGGTCAGGGTGCGCTGCACGTCGATGTGGGTCTCGGTTCCGTACGCCTTCGCGGCGCCGGCGGTCGCGCCGGTGAGCGTGCCTTCCGCGACCGCGGTGGTCATCTTCCAGTTCATCAGGCGCATCGCGTCGAGCTTGGCGTAGGTCCGGGCCATTTCCTGCCGCACCCACGGCTTTTCGATGACCCCGTTGCGCTTCGCCCAGGCCAGCACCTGCTCCCAGAGCTGGATCAGCCGCCCGCCGAGCGCCGCCAGCCCGATCCGCTCGTGGTTGAGCTGGGCGGTGATCAGCCGCCAGCCGCCGTCGACCGCGCCGACGACGTCGCCGGCGGGCACGCGGATGTCGCTGTAGTAGGTGGCGGTGACCACCATGCCGCCGACGGCCTGGATCGGGCTCCAGGAGAAGCCCGGGGCGCCGGTGGGCACGATCAGGATGGAGATGCCCTTGTGCTTGGGGGCTTCCGGGTTCGTGCGCGCCGCGAGCCAGACGTAGTCCGCGGTGTTCGCGCCGGAGGTGAAGATCTTCTGCCCGTTGACCACGAACTCGTTCCCGTCGCGGACCGCCCTGGTCTTGAGCGAGGCGAGGTCGGTGCCCGCGTCGGGTTCGGTGTAGCCGATGGCGAAGACGATGTCCCCGCTGAGGATTCCGGGCAGGTACGCCTTCTTCTGCTCCTCCGTGCCGTATTCCATCAGCGTCGGGCCGACGGTGTTCACGGTGACGAACGGGAACGGCAGCCCGGCGCGCTGGACCTCGTCGAAGAAGACGTACTGCTCCTCGATCGACCGGCCCTGGCCGCCGTACTCGCGCGGCCAGCCGATGCCCAGCCAGCCGTCGCGGCCGAGCATCTTGACGACCTCCCGGAACCTCTCCCCGCCGACGCCCTCCTCCCCCACTCGTCTGCGTTCGTCCGCCGGCAACAGCCCGGCGAAGTAGCCGCGCAGCTCCTGCCGGAGCCGACGCTGCTCGGGCGTCTCGCGCAAATCCATCGGGGATCCTCGTTCCTGAGCTCGGGAAAACACGGGTCGACGTTTCCGCTGATAACGGGGCCGTGAGTCTTTTGGGTTGCTATAGCAGCCCAA
>NZ_JBFAKG010000109.1:2188-30475 GCF_040655595.1 Saccharopolyspora sp. NPDC050389 | reverse complement strand
GTGGTGTCGCTGGTGACGCGGCCGAAGCCGGAGGCGGAGTTGGTGGGGTTGGTGTACGGGTTGACGCCGCGGGCGAGCCTGCAGGCCTCGACCAGTGGCGCGGACGCGGGCTGGTACCGGCGCCCGGGCCTGCTGGCGGGGATCGCGCTGGTCCTGATCATCGCCCTCAACATCATCTTCGCGTGAAATGAGGTGTTCCAGGCTCGTTTTGCGTGGCGGTGCGGGGTGGCGGCCCCCTGCGGGAGTTACTGAGGCCTTCTCGCTGCGGGATCCCCGACATCATGAATGGTGGGCTTAGCGGCTGCGCCGCTTCAAAGACAGAGAAGAATGAGAAGGCTCTGCAGACGAGGAGGTTTCGCCATGGCGGGTCGGGGTTCCGGGCACACCGCGGGTGCCTTCGACATCCGGACGGTGATCGCGCTGCTGTTCGCCATCTACGGCGTGGTGATCGCGATCGTGGGCGTGGTGCAGCCGCAGGCCGAGATCGACAAGTCCGCCGGGGTGAACATCAACCTCTGGGCCGGGATCGGCATGCTCGTGTTCGCGGTGGTGTTCGTGGCCTGGGCCCGGCTGCGGCCCATCGTGGTGCCTGACGAGGCCGTGAAGTCCGAGGAATAGGCGGCGAACACACGTCGTGACGGCGTCCGCACCCTCGGGTGCGGGCGCCGTCCGCGTTGCGCCGGATCCGCAGGTTCCCGTCCACGGTGGCCGATCGGCTAGATAGTGTGATCGCCGTGCCCCGACCAGTGACCTTGATCGCCGCGCTGCTCACCGCGCTCACCGCGCTCACCGCGGCGGGCTGCGCCGCGGACGGCAAGTCGACCTCGGCCCGGCGGACCGTCGAGATGCCGAAGCTCGAGCTCGACAAGCCTGGGCTGCTGGACCCGGCCTTCGCGCCGGACCGGCTGCGCGGCGTGGACGTGTGCGCCACGCTGCAGGCGGTCGACCTCGGCAGGTTCGGCACACCGGCGCCGGCGTTGACCCCGGACGGCTTCGGGACCTGCTCGAACTACATGAAGGACCGCAACGGCAAGACGTTCAACGTCACCCTCTACTTCGACGAAGGGGCATCGGATGCCGGGGCGAACCGCATCGGCGGGCTGCCCGGCACCGTCTACGACAACGGTTCGGGTTCCTGCTTCGCGTCCGCGGTGTACACCGGCGCCGACACCAAGAATTTCGACGAACCGCGCGGGCTGGAGATCCAGCTGAGCAGCGAGCAGGCGGACCCCTGCTCGCCGGCCGTGCAGATCCTGACCGACGTCGTCGACGTCGTGCGGACGAAACCGCCGGTCAGCCCCCGTGCGTCGGGCGGGCTGGCCGGGTTCGATCCGTGCGAGATCCTCGACCAGGCCGCGATCCGCGACGCGGCGATGGCCACCACGGCGGATTCGGCCGGTGGGGAAGGGCTCTACGCCTGCAAGTGGATGGCGGACAACTCCGTGGCGGTGACCGTGAACTTCGGGGTCGGTGCCCTGGAGAGCAGCTCGGTGCCGCCGGTGGACCTCGCCGGCGTGCCGGGCATCGTGGTGCCCACCAGCGCCGACCCGCCGACCTGCGCGGTCGAGTGGGAGCACCGCAAGAACGCCAATGCGAAGGGGGAGAGCGAGTTCGTGCAGATCGAGATCATGAACATGGACCGCATCCCGATGGATCCCTGCGCGAACGCGACGAAACTGGCACAACAGGCGCGGGCGAAGCTGCCGACCGCATGATGGTCCCGGTCGGCCACCTGATTCCGTAGGCTGCACGATGACAACGACCGACGTAAAGGTGGGAGGCCGGCCATGACCCAGACCGCCCGTGGCAGCGTCGAAATGCCCAGCGGTACGACTGAGCAGTCCCCGACGTTCGAGTCGATCGACCCCCGCACCGGGGAGATCGTGGGGCGCCACCCGATCCACGACGCGGCCGAGGTCGGCGCGCGGGTTGCCGCGGCGCGCGAGGCCCAGGCGGAGTGGGCCGAACTCGGTTTCGCCGGCCGCAAGCAGCGGCTCGACGCTTGGCGGAAGCTGCTGGCCAAGCGCCTCGACGAGCTCGCGGGCGTCATCTGCGCGGAGACCGGCAAGCCGCTCGACGACGCCAAGCTGGAACTGATGCTGGTGGTCGACCACCTGCATTGGGCGGCCAGCAACGCGGAGAAGGTGTTGCGCCGCCGAAAGGTCTCGGCCGGCATCGTGATGGCCAACCAGACCGCCACCGTCGAGTACCTGCCGTTCGGCGTGGTCGGCGTGATCGGCCCGTGGAACTACCCGGCGTTCACTCCGATGGGCTCGATCGCCTACGCGCTGGCCGCGGGCAACGCCGTGGTGTTCAAGCCCAGCGAGCTCACCCCAGGCGTCGGGCAGTGGCTGGCGGAGAGCTTCGCCGAGGCCGTGCCCGAGCACCCGGTCTTCCAGCTGGTGACGGGTTTCGGCGAGACCGGCGCGGCGCTGTGCGCTGCCGGGGTGAACAAGGTCGCCTTCACCGGTTCGACCGCCACCGGCAAGCGGGTGATGGCGTCCTGCGCGGAGAACCTCGTTCCGGTGCTGGTGGAGTGCGGCGGCAAGGACGCCCTGATCGTCGACGCCGATGCCGACCTGGCCGCCGCCGCGGACGCCGCGGTGTGGGGCGCGATGTCCAACGCCGGGCAGACCTGCATCGGCGTGGAGCGGGTCTACGTCGTGGACGCCGTCGCGGACCGGTTCCTGGAGATGGTCGCCGAGCGGGCCGGGAAGCTTCGCCCGGGCGGCGAGCCCGGCGCCAACTTCGGCCCGATCACGATGCCGTCGCAGGTCGACATCATCCGCGGGCACATCGACGATGCGCTCAGCCGCGGCGGCCGGGCGGTGGTGGGCGGCGAGCATTCGGTGCGCCCGCCGTTCGTCGAGCCGGTGGTGCTCACCGACGTGCCGGAGGATTCCACCGCGGTCACCGAGGAGACCTTCGGGCCGACCATCGTGGTGCAGCGGGTTCGCGACGCCGACGAGGGCGTGATCCGCGCCAACGATTCCCGCTACGGCCTGGGCGCTGCGGTGTTCTCGCGGGCTCGGGGCATGGAGCTGGCGCGGCAGCTGCGCACCGGGATGGTTGCGGTGAACTCCGTGATCGCCTTCGCCGGGGTGCCGTCGCTGCCGTTCGGCGGTGTCGGCGACTCCGGGTTCGGCCGGATCCATGGTGCGGACGGGCTGCGCGAGTTCACCCGGCCGCAGTCGGTGACGCGGCTGCGGTACCGGATGCCGCTGAACCCGATGAGCTTCGCCCGCGCCAAGGGCACCGTCCGGCGCCTGGTGCGGCTGGTCCGGCTGGTGCGCGGCCGCTGACCCGGCTCGGTTGATCGACTCGGCGTTTCGGCTGGGCTTGCGCCGTTGGTGACAGGAAGGTTCCCTTGCTCTCGCACCCTCCAGCCAGGCTTGCGGGGGTGCGGGAGCGGAGTTGATCGTCAGTCGGTCGGCGCTCGGGCGTCGGTGCGGCAGCCAAGGAGGCCAGCGGGTGAAGAAGATCATCAATGATCCGGCGGACGTGGTCGCCGAGTCGCTGCGGGGCATGGCCGCCGCGCATCCCGAGCTGCTCCGCGTCCGCACCGATCCCGCGGTGATCGTGCGCGCGGACGCGCCGGTGGCCGGCAAGGTCGCGGTGGTTTCCGGCGGCGGTTCCGGGCACGAGCCGCTGCACGGCGGGTTCGTCGGCCCCGGGATGCTGTCGGCGGCGGTCCCGGGCCCGGTGTTCACCTCGCCGACCCCGGACGCGGTGCAGGCGGCGATCGACGAGACCAACGGCGGCGCGGGTGTGCTGCTGGTCGTGAAGAACTACACCGGCGATGTGCTCAACTTCGAGACCGCTGCCGAACTGGCCGGCCTGGACGGTGTCGAGGTGCGCAGCGTGATCGTCGACGACGACGTGGCGGTGAAGGACTCCACGCATACCGCGGGCCGACGCGGCGTCGGTGGCACGGTCCTGGTGGAGAAGATCGTCGGCGCGGCCGCCGAGCGCGGCGCGGGCCTGGACGCGTGCGAGGAGCTGGCCAGGCGGGTGGTGTCCCGGGTGCGCTCGATGGGCATGGCGGTGACCTCGCCGACCGTGCCGCACGTCGGTCAGCCGAGCTTCGACCTCGGCGCGGACGAGATGGAGATCGGCATCGGCATCCACGGCGAGCCCGGCCGGGCGCGGGTGCCGCTGACCTCGGCGGACGACATCGTCCGGCGGCTGCTGGAACCGATCCTGGAGGACCTGCCATTCGCCGAAGGCGACGACGTCCTGCTGTTCACCAACTCGATGGGCGGCACCCCGCTGCTGGAGCTCTACCTGGCGCACGGCATCGCCGAGCGGCTGCTCGCCGAGCGCGGCATCCGCGTCCAGCGGCGGTTGGTCGGCCCGTACATCACGAGCCTGGAGATGCAGGGTATGAGCCTGACGCTGCTGAAGCTGGACGACGAGCTGACCGAGCTCTGGGACGCGCCGGTGCACACCGCCGCGCTGAACTGGTGAGGGAGAACGCCGGAATGGGTTGCACTGCACACGATGTGATCGTCGCGTTGCGGGCGGGCGCGGCCGTCGTCGCCGAGCACCGCGACGAGCTGATCCAGCTCGACCGGGCGATCGGCGACGCCGACCACGGGGAGAACATGGATCGGGGCTTCCGCGCCGTGGTGTCCAAAGTGGACACGGCGGCGCCGGAGACGCCGGGCGCGGTGCTGAAGCTGACCGCCACGGTGCTGATCTCCACAGTCGGCGGCGCGTCCGGACCGCTGTACGGCACCGCGTTCCTGCGCGCGGCGGCGGCGGTCGGCGACGTCGAGGAACTCGACGGCGCGGCGGTCGCCAAGGCGCTGCAGGCCGGGATGGAAGGCGTCATCGCCCGCGGCCGCGCGGCCGTCGGCGACAAGACGATGGTCGATGCGTTGTCGCCGGCGGTAGAAGCCGCCAAGAACGCCGCGGAATCCGGCGAAAGCGCGGCGAAGGTGCTGTCCGTCGCGGCCGAAGCCGCGCACCAGGGTGCGCAGGCGACCGAACCGCTGGTGGCCCGCAAGGGCCGCGCCTCATACCTCGGCGAGCGCAGCGCCGGGCACATCGATCCCGGGGCGCGCTCGACCGCGCTGCTGTTGTCCGCATTCGCCGAAGCCACGAGGTCCCGATCATGAACGTCGGACTGGTCATCGTTTCGCACAGCACCCGGCTCGCCGAGGGAGTCGCCGAACTCGCCCGGCAGATGGCCCCCGAAGTGCGGGTCATTCCCGCCGGGGGACTGCCGGACGGCACCATCGGCACGGACTTCGAGAAGGTGTCCGCCGCCCTGTCGGATGCCAACACCGGGGCCGGCGCGGTGGTGCTCTACGACCTCGGCAGCGCGCAGATGCTCGCCGAACTCGCCGTGGAGTCGCTCGGCGACCCGAGCACCGCGATCGTCGTCGACGCGCCGCTGGTGGAGGGCGCGGTCGCCGCCGCCGTGGCGGCCCAGGGCGGCGGCGACATGCGGGGAGTCGCCGGAGCCGCCGAGGCGGCGGCCGCGGGCGGCGAGCTCGCCGATGCCGGCGAACCGAAGACGGCGGACGAAGTCAGCGAGGAGCTGGAGCTGGCCAACGAAGTCGGCCTGCACGCACGACCGGCGGCGCTGCTGGCCCGCAGCCTGAACGGGCTGCAGGCGAACGTCACGATCTCGTTGGGCGACAAGGAAGCCGACGCCGCCAGCGTGCTGGGCGTCATGGGGCTGGGTGCGCGCAAGGGCGACCGGATCGTCCTGCACGCCAACGGCCCGGACGCGCGCCAAGCGGTGGAACGCATCCTCGACCTGGCCAAGCGCAACTTCGACGAGTAGCCGGCTCTCCGGCCGGTGCATGGGAACCTTCCTGCCACGGATGGCGGGGAGGTTCCCTTTTTCGTGCGTCGGGTGACAGGAAGGTTCCCATGCTCGCGGCCCGGCAGCGGCGGTTCGGGGCCGGATTGACAGGAAAGTTCCCGTGCTGTCATCGGCAGGTGCGGCTGCTCGGCGGGTTAGGCTGAGTTGATGTCGCTGCGTCTCCGACACCGAGGCACGCCGCTGTTGCTCCTACTGGTGCTGCTGGTAGCGGGATGCACGCCGGAGGCCGCGCCGTCCGGCCAGTCCGGCGGCCGGCCGAGCGACGCGGGTACCGCCAGAGCGGTGCTCGGTGATCTGCGCACAGTGGACCCGTGCACGTTGGCCGATCCGGCCGCGCTGCAGGGTTTCGGCCAGGTCGAGAACGCCGGCACGGTGTCGCTGGACTACTGCCTGCTGCATCTGAAGCTGAATGACGGCTCGCTGGCGCAGCTCGCGTTGGGTGAGCTGGTCGACGCCGGCCCGAGCGAGCAGGGCGGGCCGGTCGTCCAGCGCGGTGCGCTGCGGATCGTGCAGGACGCGCCGCTGCCCGGGCACTGCACGCGGCAGATCCTGTTCGCCGACAACGTCGCCATGCAGGTCAGCGTCGATCTGCTGACCGGCGATCCGGCCGCGGGGTTGTGCGCGGTGGCCCAGGCCGGGGCCACCGCGGCAGTCGACGCGCTCGAACAGCACCGGGTGGGGCACAGGTCGTTCGGTGCGAACTCGCTGGCGCTGCAGGATCCGTGCGAGTTGCTGGATTCCGCTGCCGTGCAGCAGATTCCCGGTTTGGAAGAGGCAGAACCCCAGCCGAGCCCCGCCGGGCACCAGTGCATTTGGGGCGCGCAGGCTGCCGATTCGCCGCGCGTCCAGTTCCTGCACACCGCCGGTGATCCGCCGAAGGTGCTGCACGGCGCGGCCGTCGAGGAGTCGATCGCCGGCCGGCGCACTGTGGTCAGCGTCGTCGGCGGCGACCCGCAGGTTCCGCTGTGCTCCGCGGAAACCGGGCACATCCCGTTCGGCGATCCGGCCACCGGCCAGGCCGAGGTGGCGATGCTGGTCGTGGCCGTGCCGGGCATGACCGGAATCGACGCGTGCGAGTACGCCCGCGGCCTCGCCGGGCAGGCTTGGCCGCACCTACCGGCGTCCGGCCCGTAGCCGGACCGTTACCGTTGCAGGCGTGCCTCGACGCAATCGACAGCAGCGCCCGGAGGGCCTGGCCCAGGACACCAGCCACCGTGCGATGGGCACCGCATTCGGCATGTCCCGCGTCGAGCACGGGCCGGACGGCGAGTGGATGGTGCGCAACGTGCCGGCCGCGCAGGCCACCAAGATCTACCGGTGCCCGGGCTGCGACCACGAGATCAGGCCCGGCATCGCGCACGTGGTGGCCTGGCCTGAGGCGGAGCAGGGCGGCGTCGCCGACCGGCGCCACTGGCACAACGGGTGCTGGAGCGCGCGCGGCCGGCGCGGGCCCACGCGACGTTGGTCGTAGCACGTCACAGCGTGTCGGCCACTCGTTCGTGGCAGGATCGAGGTGATGAGCACCGAGATCCGCGCCAACACCATGCTGCCGGCCCGCCGCGAAGAGATCACCCTGCACACGGCCGATGGCCTCAAGCTGATCGGTGAGCTGGCGCTGCCGGAGTCCCGGCCGCCGCGGGCGACGTTGATCTGCCTGCACCCGCTGCCCACCCACGGCGGCATGATGGATTCGCACATCTACCGCAAGGCCGCGTTCCGGCTGCCCGCGCTCGCCGACCTCGCGGTGCTGCGGTTCAACACGCGCGGCACGGTCAGCGAGGCGGGCCGCAGCGAGGGCAGCTTCGACAGCGGCAACAGCGAGCGGTTCGACGTGGCCGCGGCGCTGGAATTCGCCGAGTTCCACGACCTGCCGAACGTGTGGCTGGTGGGCTGGTCGTTCGGCACCGACCTGACGCTGGTGCACGGCCTGGACCCGCTCGTCGAGGGTGCGGTGCTGATCTCCCCGCCGCTGCGCTGGAGCACCGAGGAACACCTGGCGGCCTGGGCCGAATCGGGCAAGCCGGTGCACGCGCTGATCCCGGAATTCGACGACTACCTGCGCCCGGACGAGGCGCGCCGGCGGTTCGCGGCGATCCCGCAGGCCGAGGTGACCGGCTTCCCGGACACCAAGCACCTGTGGGTCGGCAAGGCGGAGGCTGCGCTGGACGCGATCGTGCGGGTCGTGGCGCCGGACGTGCCGACGCCGCTGCCGCGCACCTGGGACGGCCCGTCGGAGACCCGCCAGGTCACCATCATCGATTCCTGACCTCCACCGCTTCGGCTAGCGGTCGCAGAGGGAGTGCGAGCAGCGCGAGCAGCGCAGTCGCCAGGAACGTGGTCGGCAGGCCCACGTGTTCGGCGAGGCCGCCGAACGCCGCCGGGCCGGTGATCGTGCCGATGCCGAGGAAGAGCACGACCGCGCTGAAGCCGGTGGCCGGGGCTTCCGGGAAGATCTGGTAGCTCCAAACCGCGAGCAACCCGGAGACCGCCATGAAGGCGGGCCCGTAGAGCAGCGCGGACAGCCCGGCCGCTGCGAGCAGATCATGTGCGGCGCCCAGCACCGCCAGCGCGGCGGCCAGCGCGGTGAACAGCAGGGCATGCGTCGATCGCAGCCCAAGCCGGGCGATAGTGCCTCCGGCAGCCAGACCACCGATGCCGGCGAGCCCGATGAGGGTCCAGAACAGCGCGGCCGCGGCGGAGTTCGCCCCGCCCGCGGCGACGAGTTCGGCGGCGAAGGTCCAGTAAACCGACCCGATCAGCCCGTAGGCCAGGGCGGTGCCGAGCAGCGGGATCACCGGACGGCGCAGGAACCAGCGCAGCCGCAGGTGTGGCTTGGCCGCCGCAGCCGGATTGGGGCCGCTGGGCAGCAGCCGAGCATTGTGGACGGTCACCGCCACCGCGATCGCGGCGAACAACGCCCACGCCCACCGCCACATCGAGTCCGCCGCTACCAGCGCCAACGCCCCGGCGATGGCGGTGCCGAAAGCGGTTCCGGTGGGCAGCGCGGCGAGCAGCCGCTCGCGCCGGGAATCCGGGACCAAGCGCGGCACCGCATCCGAGTACGGCGCCCAAACCCAACCCGAGCTCGTGCCGGCCAAGATCAGCCCGGCGACCAGCGCGGTCGGCCCGGGGGCGGTGGCCACCAGCGCCATCCCGACGGCCGCCGACACGCCCGCCGTGATGATCAGCGGTCGTGGGCCCAATCGGGTTGCGAGCACACCCACCAGCACCAGCGCGATCACGTAGCCCAGGTAGGTGGCGCTGCCGATCACGCCCAGCAGGGGCATCGGCAGGTCGAATTCGCGGCGGATCGTCGGCAGGAACAGGCCGTAGCCGTACCTGGCGAAGCCGAAGCTCACCGCGATGGCGGATATCCCGGCGAACCCCAACCGCCACTCGGGCGAGCGCTCGCGCCGTGCTGCACGCACTGGTTCAGATCCCTTCTGAGTCGTTTCGAGGTCGGTGACCAGCATTGATGCACCGGTCCAGGCGCGTAAGTGGCGAAAACGTCGCGGTTCGATAGATTTGCGCCATGTCGTCGGCGCGTATTGAAGTGGTCGTTCCGGTTCTGGAGGGCTGCCCGCTGTTCGAGTTCGCCGTGCCGTGCGGGATCTTCGGGCAGGACCGCCGAGATCTCAGCCCGCGTTGGTACGAGCTGACTGTCTGCCACACCGGTACCCAGTCACAGCACCTGCCGGGAGGACTCGCGCTGCGAGCGGAGCAAGGGGTTGAGGCGATCGGCAACGCCGACCTCGTGGTGATCCCGGCGTGCGTGATGCCGTCCTACCAGGCTCCGGCGGAGCTGCTCGACGCGTTGCGCGCCGCGCACGCGAGAGGAGCGCGGGTGGCCGCGTTGTGCTCGGGCGCGTTCGTCCTGGCTGAAGCCGGCCTGCTCGACGACCGCACCGCGACGACGCACTGGATGTACGCCGACGAACTGCGGCGGCGACACCCGCGGGTCCGCGTCGACGAACATCCGCTCTACATTGACGAAGGCGACGTGCTCACGAGTGCCGGGACGGCCGCCAGTATCGACCTGTGCCTGCACATCGTGCGCGGCGACTTCGGTGCGGCCGCGGCTGCGGACGTCAGCCGCCGGATGGTCATCGCGCCGCACCGGGAAGGTGGTCAGGCGCAGTACATCCCGCCGCACCCGGGCCGGGCGGACCCCGGTGCGCTCGCGCCGGTGCTGGACTGGGCACGCGCACGCCTGGACCGGCCGCTGACGATCGCCGAGCTCGCCGTGCGCGCCGGGATGAGCAACCGCACTTTCGGTCGCCGCTTCGCCGAGCAGATCGGCACGACCCCGCTGAAGTGGCTCAACGGGCAGCGCCTCGCCCGAGCCCGCGAGTTGCTGGAGACGACGGACTTGACCATCGACGTCGTCGCCGAGCGCAGCGGGCTGGGCACGGCGAGCGGGCTGCGGCAGTACTTCCAGCGCGAGCTGGCCACCACCCCGGCCGCCTACCGCCGAACCTTCCGCCGCCAGGCGCGGTGAGTGACAGGAAGGTTCCCGTGCTCGCGTCAGTCCGCGTGCCGCCCCGGGGCCGGTAGCTGGAACACCAGCTCGGGCAGGCCGTCGCGGTGGCGTGCAAGGTGCAGCACGAAGCCGAGCTTCTCGGCGACCCGCACCGATGGCGTGTTGTCCGCGTCCGTCACGATCACGACGGGCCGATCCGGGCGGTGTCGCCGCGCCCAGTGCAGGGCGGCCTCGGCCATTTCCGTCGCGTAGCCGTTGCCCCACGCGCTCGGCCAGAACCGGTAGTAGAGGTTCAGCACCGACTTGCCCTCCTCCACCCAGTGCCGCAGGCCGCCGAAGCCGATCACGTCCTCGGATCCCGGCAGCCGGATCGCCCAGTAGCCGATGCCGTCCGAGGCCCAGCTCCGGTGGATCTTGTCGAGCAGTTCGAGGATCTGTTCCCGGGATCGCTGGGTGTGGGCGTCGAACGGGTGGGTCTCCGCGGCGGTGGAGATCGCGAGGAACGCATCGGTGTCGGCCGGCTGGATGCGGTTGAGGACCAGGCGGCGGGTGTGGATCTCATCCGGTTCGATCACCCGCACACGCTAGCCCCTCGACCCGTCGCCGATCATCCGATTTTCGCTGGTAGCGGCGGTGGGTGACAGGAAGGTTCCCAAGCTCGCACGGCCTCGACCGGGCCGGCAGGCGCCTGGGATGACAGGAAGGTTCCCATGCTGCACACCATCCCGAGTGGCAAGTAGGGCCATGAAAGCCTGCGATGTTGTGGTGACTGCACACATATGCCTAGGCGGGTCTGCGGCTTAACGTCCTGGGGCATGAGTGACAACCGGCACGTCGCCTTGGGTGGGCGTGTGGCGCTGGTGACCGGCGCGGGCAGCGGGATCGGGCAGGCATGCGCGCGGGCCCTCGCCGAGTCCGGGGCGAAGGTGCACGTCGTCGATCTCGACCGCGCCGCCGCCGAGCGGGTCGCCGCCGACGTCGGCGGCTGGGCGCACGCCGTCGACCTCGCCGATGCGTCGGCCGTCGACGGGCTTCCCGCCGAGGTCGACGTCCTGGTCAACAACGCGGGTTTCCAGCACATCGCCGCGCTGCCCGAGTTCCCGCCGGAGACGTTCGTCCGCATGCAGCAGGTGATGGTGACCGCGCCGTTCCTGCTGACCCGCAAGGCGTTGCCGCACATGTACGCCCGGGGCTGGGGGCGCGTCGTGCACGTCTCCAGCGTGCACGGCCTGCGGGCCAGCCCGTTCAAGGCCGGTTACGTGGCCGCGAAGCACGCGCTCGAAGGACTGTCCAAAGTGGTCGCGCTGGAGGGCGCCGAGCACGGCGTGACGAGCAACTGCGTGAATCCCGGATACGTCGACACGCCGTTGGTCCGGGACCAGATCGCCGGGCAGGCCGCGGCGCACGGGCTCGGCGAGTCCGAGGTCGTCGAGCAGGTCTTGTTGCAGCGCGCCGCGGTCAAGCGGCTGATCGACCCCAGCCGGGTCGCCGAACTCGTGCGCTGGCTCTGCGGGGACCACGCGGAGCACGTCACCGGCGCTTCGCTTCCGATGGACGGCGGCTGGACCGCCGCCTGAACCGGCCCAGACACAAAGGAGTGTTCGCCTTGGCCAGCAAACCAACCGGGCGCGGCTCGATCGCGCGGGTCGTCGGCGCCAGCCTCATCGGCACGACGATCGAGTGGTACGACTTCTTCCTCTACGGCTCCGCGGCCGCGCTGGTGTTCAACCACCTGTTCTTCCCCGAGGCCGATCCGCTGACCGGCACGCTGCTCGCGTTCACCACCTACGCCATCGGGTTCCTCGCACGGCCGCTCGGCGGGCTGGTGTTCGGGCACTTCGGTGACCGCGTCGGGCGCAAGAAGCTGCTGGTGCTGAGCCTGCTGCTGATGGGCGGGTCGACCTGCGCGATGGGCCTGCTGCCCACCTACGCTGCGGTCGGCGTGTTCGCGCCGGTGCTGCTGACGCTGCTGCGGCTGGTGCAGGGCTTCGCGCTGGGCGGCGAGTGGGGCGGCGCGGTGCTGATCGTGTCCGAGCACGGTGACGATCGTCGCCGCGGGCTGTGGGCGTCGTGGCCGCAGTGCGGGGCGCCCGGCGGTAACTTGCTGGCCACCGCGGTGCTGGCGGTGCTCGCCGCGACGCAGTCCGACGAGGCGTTCATGGCGTGGGGCTGGCGGATCCCGTTCCTGCTCTCCGGCGTGCTCGTGGTGATCGGCCTGTGGATCCGGCTCGTGGTCACCGAATCACCGGTCTTCCTCGACGCGCAGGCGAAGGCCGAGCAGCGGGAGGAAACCAGCAGCGTCCCGGTGGTCGCGGTGTTCCGGACGCACTGGCGCCAGGTGCTGGTCACCATCGGCGCGCGGATGGCCGAGAACGTGTCCTACTACGTGATCACCGCGTTCATCCTGGTCTACGTCACCGGGCCGCTGGGGCTGCCGAAGTCGGTCGGGCTGAACGCGGTGCTGATCGGCTCGGCGGTGCATTTCGCGACGATCCCGCTGTGGGGCGCGTTGTCCGACCGGCTGGGCCGCAAGCCGGTCTACCTGTTCGGGACGGTCGCGATGGCGGTGTGGGGCTTCGCGTTCTTCGCGCTGCTGGACAGCAAGTCGGCCCTGGTGATCACGGCCGCGACGACGGTGGGGCTGCTGCTGCACGGCGCGATGTACGGGCCGCAGGCGGCGTTCTTCGCCGAGCAGTTCCCGACCAGGGTCCGCTACACCGGGCTTTCCGTCGGCGGGCAGCTGTCCTCGATCGCGGCCGGTGCGTTGGCGCCGATCATCGCGGTGGCGCTGCTGCAGGGCTTCGGCAGCACCATCGCGGTTTCCGGCTACGTCCTCGCGATGTGCGCGATCACGCTGGTCGCGGTCGCGCTGGCGAAGGAGACGGCGGGCAGCTCGTTGCACGACGAGGCTCCGGAGGAGCGGCTCGCGGTGACAAGATGAGCCGGTGAACGACGACGTGGTCCGGCTGCTCGAACTGCTCGCCAGCGGCGCGAGCAGCGAGCAGCTGGCGCGCGTCGCGGTCGAGAACCCGCAGCTGGGCAAGGCCACCGCGGTGGCGCTGCGGATCCACGGCACGCTCGGCGCGCACCGCCGCCGCGAGGCCGAGCTGAGCGCGCTGTTCGACACCGCCAGCGATCTGGCCCGGCTGCGCGACACAGATGCGGTGCTGCGGTCGATCGTGCGCCGCGCCCGCACGCTGCTCGGCGTGGACGTCTCCTACCTGAGCCTCAACGACGAGGCCGCCGGGCGCACCTACATGCGGGTCACCGACGGCTCGGTGTCGCGGCTGTTCCAGAAGCTCACGCTCGGCATGGGGGAGGGGCTGGGCGGGCTGGTCGCGCAGACCGTGCAGCCGTACGCGACGCACGACTACTTCGGGGACGAGCGGTTCCGGCACACCCTGCCGATCGACTCGGCGGTCCGAGACGAGGGGCTGACCGCGATCCTGGGCGTGCCGCTGGCGCTCGGCGACCAGGTCATCGGCGTGCTCTACGCCTCGGACCGGACGCGCCGCGAGTTCAGCCCGGACGAGGTCGCGCTGCTGTCCTCGCTGGCCGACCACGCCGCGATCGCGCTGGACAACGCGGCCCTGCTGGAGGAGATCAGCGCGCACAGCGAGGCCCTGCACCGCGCCGAGGAGGCCCACGACCGGCTGATGGATCTGGTGCTGCGCGGCGGCGACGTGCCGGAGGTGGCCGGGGCGGTGGCCGATGTGCTGCGCGGTGCGATCGGGATGTTCGACGCGGATGGCACCGAGCTGACCGGAGCCGGCAGCACGCCGCCCGAGCCGCCAGCGGAAGCCGTCGCGACGTCCCGGGCCGCGGGCCGCGCGGTGTCCACATCGGATGGTTGGGTGTGCGCGGTGCAGGCCGGGCCGGAACTGCTCGGCAGCATCGTGCTGGCCGGCCGGGCGGATCTGGTCGACGCCGACCGGCGGCTGTTCGAGCGCGCGGCGGTGGTCACCGCGCTGCTGCTGATGCTGCGCCGATCCGTGGCGAAGGCGGAGGACGAGGTGCGCGGCGAGCTGCTCACCGACCTGCTGACCGCGCCTGACCGCAATCCCGGCGCGCTGCTGGCCCGCGCCGAACGGCTCGGCCTGGACCTCGTCGAACCGCACGCGGTGCTCATCGCGCACGCCGACAAGGTGCCCCGCACGCGGCTGGCGGTGGCGGCCGGGCGGTGCGCCGCGCTCGCCGGCATGCACGCCGAGGAGGTCGTCCTCCTGGTGCCGGCGGGTGATCCGGGGATGTCGGCGTCCCGCATCGCCGCCGAATTGAGATCCATTGTGGACAATCCGGTGACGGTCGGCGCGGCCGGTCCGGCGCGCGGCCCGCGGGAGATCGCCGCAGCGCACGCCGAAGCGGCCCGCTGCCTGCGAGCCCTGCTCGCGCTCGGCCGCATCGGCGAGGGCGCGGCCATGGACGGCCTCGGATTCCTCGGCGTGCTGCTGGGCGAGCACACCGATCTGGACGGCTTCGTGCGCCGGACGATCGGTCCCGTGCTCGACTACGACGCCCGGCGCGGCACAGAGCTGGTCGGCACGTTGCACGCGTACTTCGCCGCCGGGGCGAACCTCACCCGGGCCAAGGACGCGCTGCACGTGCACGTCAACACGGTCGTGCAGCGGCTGGACCGCGTCGGCTCCCTGCTCGGCGCAGATTGGCAAACCCCGGACCGCGCGCTGGAGATCCAACTCGCGCTGCGCCTCCACAACCTGCAGCCCTGATCCGCCATGACCTGCGATCATTCCTGCCACGGGCGAAGCCGCTCGGGAGCAGGGAGTGGCCAACCTCCGACTGGACTGCGTGAGTTCCAACGGCCGACTGCGTTCCTACTACGAGAAGCGCGGGTTCACGCACCGCGGTGACGTCTCGGTGGGCGGAGCCCCTGGGCAGCGGGAGGACGACGGCCCGGTCACCTGGGTCAGCCGCTATGAGCTGCCCATCGTCGCGAGCTGATCGGGCCGGTGCCCGCGACGCCTTCGCCGAGCCGCCTCCGTCCTCAGGCCACTTGGTCGCGGAACAGCTCGCCGAACCGGTTGGTGTACGCGTCGGCGAGCCGGTCGCGGGCTTCGGTGAGCCGGGCGATGCGCGTGTCGAGGTCTGACAGCCGTTGGGCCGTGATCTCGGCGAGCGGGCAGGAATCCGGTTCGTCGACTTCGCGCGGTGGACCGGCCGGCGGGAACTTCAGGTCCAGGACGTGGGTGAAGGCCTGGACATCGGCGATGGTGAGGCCGGCATCCAGTAGTTCGCGCACGGTGCGCAGCCGGGCCACGTCGTCCGGCCCGTACTCGCGGTGCCCCGACGGGCCGCGTCGCGCGGTGAGCAGCCCCCGCTGCTCGTAGTAGCGCAACGCCCGCGGGGTCAGTCCGGCGGCCGCGGCCGCGTCACCGATGCGCATTTTCGCTCCTCCCAGCGGTTCACAGCTCCACGAGTACGGCGCCGAGGTGTCTGCCTTCGAGCAACTCGCACAACGCTAGCGGCGCCCGGTGGATGCCCGGCAGCCTGACGTGCGGGAACGTGACGTCACCGGTGCGCAGGGCGCGGCCGAACTCCTCCATCCACTGTGGAATCGCGCCCAGGTGGTCGCTGCCCGACAGGCCGCGCAGGGTGATCCCACGCAGGATCAGCGAGCCGCTGTCGATCTCGACCGGTGCCGCGAAACCGCCGGTGAGCTGCCCGGACAAGGCGCCGACGAGCGCGATGCGCGCACCGCGGCGGGCCACCGCTAGAGCGGCCGAGAGCTGCTCGCCGCCGACGTTGTCGAAGACCGCATCGATGCCGTCGGGCGCTGCCGTGCGCAACTGGTCTTCGATCGGGCCCGCACCTCTGATGACGACAGCGTCGTAGCCGAGTTCATCGACCAGGTGCCGCCCTTTGCGCCGGGATCCGGTGCTGCCGATCACCCGTGGCGCGCCGCGCAGCTTGGCGAACTGCCCGGCCAGGGTGCCGACGCCGCCCGCCGCGCCGGTCACGAAAACGGTGTCGCCGGGGCGCACCTCGGCCCCGCGCACGATGCCCAACCAGGCCGTGAAGCCCTGCGAGAGGTGGGCGGCCACATCGGGCAGCGCGTCCCGGTCGATCCGCTGCACGTCGGCGGCGTCGGCGACGGCGTACTCGCGCCAACCGAGGTTGTGCGACACGAGATCGCCGGGGCGCAGCTCGGTGCCGGGTGCGGCGACCACCGATCCGATCGCCGGGCCCCACAGCGCTTCGCCCGGCTGGAACGGCGGAATGGGCAGCTCGGCATCGGATTGCATCAGCGTGCGCATCACCGCGGCGACGCTCATCAGTTGATTGCGCACGAGCACCTGGCCGGGCTCGGGCACCGGCACTTCGACGACGCGGAAGTGTTCGTCGCGCAGCGGCCCTTTCGGGCGGCTGACCAGGTGCACCTCGCGGTGGGTGGCGGGCATGAGAACTCCTCGGCGGGCCGGATTCGGTCCCGGCGACGCTAGGACTTGACGCATGCGTCAAGTGCAAGCCCGACCCGAGGCGGTGTGGCGTGGATCATGCAGGTGAATGTGAATGGTGCTCGGCTACTGTTCCTGGGTGCGACAGGAAAATCTCGGTGCCTTGATCGGAGCCGCCTTCGGCGCGGTGTTCGTGTTCGTCAACACCTCGGACCCGTTGCCCGGTCCGGTCGTGCTGGTGCTCAAGGTGCTCGCGGCCGTCGCGCTCGCCGCGATCGTCGTTCTCGCCGTGCTGGCCAACAAGTCTCCCCGCGCTGCGGACGCCCGGCCCGCTGGCGGGATGTTCGGCAAGCGCTACGGGCTCGTCGTCGCCGCCGAGGCGGTGTTGCTGGTGGGCGGAGTCGCAGTGCTTCGCATGCTGGGCGCCCCTGATCAGGCGAATGTCGCATGGATCGCCTTCGTCGTCGGGGTGCACTTCCTCGCACTGGCGGGCGTCTGGCGGCAGTCGTCGATCGCGGTGCCGGGCGTGCTGCTGACCGTCTTCGGCATCGCCGGGCTCGCCATGGCCGGATTCGGCGCGCTGGCGTGGGTTCCGCTGGTGAGCGGGACGCTGTCGGGCATCACCTTGCTGGCGGGCAGCTTGACCGCCACGGCGCGGGGCTTCGCCCGGTCCCGCGGTCAGGGGGCCTAACCGAGCCAGCCCTCCAGTTCGGTGAAAGCGTCGCGGAAGCGCGGGGTCAGCGGGCGCAGGCGGTCAGGGAACTGGTCCACCAGGCCGTCGGTGTGGTTGCCGCCCTCGATCCGGTGGTAGCGGTGCAGGTCGGATTTCCCCGACTCGGCCACCATCCGCGCGTAGACATCGGAATCCCGGCTGATCGGCAGCAGCGTGTCGAGGGTGCCGTGCAGGGTGATCAGCGGCTTGCCGATCCGGCCGGTGAGCGCGATCCGCTCGACCGCGCGATGCACCTCGGCGGGCCGTTCGGCGTAGTCGTAGTCGGCGTCGCAGCCCTCGGTTCCGCTGGTGCAGAACGGGATTCCGGCCAGCCGGTCGCCGTCGTAGCCGGGATCGAACTCCTCGCGGTAGATCCGCTGCGTCAGGTCCCAGTAGACGCGGTGGTGGTAGTCCCACAGGAACTGCGAGCCCGGCGCGAAACCCGCCGCCAGGACCGCCGACTCGTCTCCGGCGGGGTAGGCGCGCAGCGCCGTCGGCAGGAAGGTCAGCGGGTTGTCCCGCTGCGTCCACAGCGTTCCTTCCCAGTCGATTCCGCCGTCGTAGAGCCAAGGCCGGTTCTCCAGCTGCCAGCGCACCAGGTAGCCGCCGTTGGAGAGTCCGGCGGCGAGCGTCCGCGACGGCGGTCGGCCGTAGTGTCGCCAGGCGGTGAGCTTCGCCGCGGCGGTCAGCTGGGTGACGCGGTGGTTCCACTCGGCGACGGCGTCTCCCGGCCGCTGCCCGTCGGTGAAGAACTCCGCCCCGGTGTTGCCCTTGTCGGTCGCGGCGAAGGCGTAACCGGCGGCCAGGGCGTGGTCGGCGATGGCGCGGTCGTTGGCGTACTGCCTGCGGTTGCCGGGAGTTCCGGTGATCACCAGGCCGCCGTTCCACCGCTGCGGCAGGCGCAGCACGAACTGGGAGTCGTGGTTCCAGCCGTGGTTGGTGTTCGTCGTGGAGGCGTCCGGGAAGTACCCGTCGATCTGGATGCCCGGAACCGGTCCTGGCGCGGGCAGGTCCTGGGCGGTCAGGCCCGCCCAATCGGCCTGCACCGTGTGCCCGGAGCCGAGCGTGCCGGTGGTGGTCAGGTCGTTCAGGCAGGCCGATTCCTGGTGCGCGGCACCGGGAACCCGCGCCGCGGGACGGCAGTCCGCCGACTGCGCGGCCGCGGGCTCGGCCGGAAGGAGCAGCGTGCCGGCGAGCAGACCGGCGGACAGCAGGGCGATTCGGCTGGGCACGGCAGACCTCCTCGGGTTCGCCCCGTGACGGTAGGGCGGGGCTCCGCGCCCGAACATGTGGTGGCGACACACAAAACGCGCTCGTGGTGTAGCGGAGTCCACTGTGGAAGCGTCTGCTCCGCCGCCTTACCTTGAGTGGCACGAGCCACAAGGAGGTGGTCTGAGTGCGTGTCTTCTCGCTGGTCGCGGCCGTGTTGTTGACCTTGCTCGCCGTCGCCCCAGCCGCGTCGGCGGCAGAAATCCGGGAGGTGACCGGGTTCGGTGCGAATCCCGGTGCACTCCGCATGTTCGAGTACGTTCCCGACGGGCTGCCCGCGGGCCGTCCGGTCGTAGTCGCGATGCACGGCTGCACGCAAGACGCGGCCGGTTACGGCAACGGCGCCGGATGGGTCGAACTCGCCGACCGCTCGGCGTTCACGCTGGTGCTGCCGCAGCAGGAAGCGGCGAACAACAGCAGCCGGTGCTTCAACTGGTTCCAGCCCGGCGACGCCACGCGCGGTCAGGGCGAGGCGGAATCGGTCGCGCAGATGGTGCGACGCGCGATCGACGACACCGGCGCGGACCCGGCCCGGGTCTACGTCACGGGCCTGTCCGCGGGCGGCGCGATGACCTCGGTGCTGCTCGCCACCTACCCGGAGATGTTCGCCGGTGGCGGCGTCGTCGCAGGCCTGCCCTTCGGCTGCGCGACAAGCTCCGTCGAGGCGTTCACGTGCATGAACCCCGGCCGGGACCTGACTGCCGCGCAGTGGGGCGACAAGGTGCGCGCCGCGAGCCCGCACCAAGGACCGTGGCCGACGCTGAGCATCTGGCACGGCACCGCCGACTACACCGTGGCACCGGCGAACCAGCGCGAACAGGTCGAGCAGTGGACCAACGTGCACGGCATCCCGGGCACCCCGTCCGCCACCGACACAGTCGCGGGCTACCCGCACGCGGCCTACAACGACGCCAACGGCCGCACCCTGGTGGAGACGTTCGAGATCACCGGCATGGGCCACGGCCAGCCGATCGACCCGGGCACGGCAGACGGGCAGTGCGGCCAGGCCGGCGCCTACCTGCTGGACGTCGACATCTGCGCCGCAGCACACCTCAGCCAGTCCTGGGCGCTTGAGTGACAGGAAGGTTCCCATGCTCGCGCCGGGCTGTGGCTGGGTGACAGGAAGGTTCCCATGCTGCAGGCCGGTCGGCGCCGGTTCGCTGGGGCGCGTCAGGTGGGTGGTTCCGGCAGGATGGGCCCGTGCACTACATCGAATCGGGAGCCGGGACGCCGCTGGTGCTGCTGCACGCCTTCCCGGTGGACGCGCGGATGTGGGATCCGGTTCGGGTCCGCCTGGACGAGCAGCTGCGGGTGATCACTCCGGATCAGCGGGGACTCGGCGAGAGCGCTTTGGACGGCTCGTCGGCGCGGAGCCTGGCGGAGTCAGGTGCGAGTCGGCGTACGGCCGAGCATCCGAGCATCGATCGCGCGGCCGCCGACATCCTGGCTCTGCTGGATCGCCTGGAGCTGCCGCGGGTCGTCCTGGGCGGCTGCTCGATGGGCGGCTATGTCGCGATGGCGCTGCTGCGCGCTGCGCCGCAGCGCGTCGCGGGCTTGCTGCTCGTCGACACCAAGGCCGTCGCCGATAACGACGAGCAGCGCGCCAACCGCCTAAAAGTCGCGGATCGCGCAGAGCGCGAAGGCATTAAGGGCTGGCTAGCGGAGAGCAGCCTGCCGAACCTGTTGGGGCGCACTACGCACGAACAGCGCCTCGAGGTCGTCTCCGGTGTCCGCGAGCTGATCGATGCCCAGCCCGCGGACGGTGTCGCGTGGGCGCAGCGCGCGATGGCGGGGCGTCCCGACAGCACCGCCACGCTGCGCTCCTACGACGGCCCGGCGCTGGTGGTCGTCGGCGAGGAAGACACGCTGACGCCGCCGGAGAACGCCCGCGAGCTGGCGAATGCGCTGCCGGGCGGCGAGCTCGTGACGTTGCCGGGCACCGGGCATCTCTCGTCGATCGAGTCACCGGACGCCTTCGCCGACGCCGTCCGTCCCTGGATCGCCCGGATCGCCTAGACGGCGCGAGGCTCGGCAGCCGCGCCCCGGTCCGCTAGCCGTCGCCCTTGCCCGGTGGGCGGGCGTCCCGGTCTACGGCGCGATCCCGCGATTTGTCCAGGTCCGCTTCGGACCGCTTGAACTGCTCGGCCGTTTCGCTGGGCAGCATGAAGTAGCTGCCGGACCGCCGTTTGGCTCGCGCCCTGTCGTCATCACCGGTTGGGAACTCCTGGTCCGACATGACCTGGTCCTTCCGTTGGTGCAGGCCGCGAAATGCCCACAGCTATCCTTGCTCGTAGAGACAGGCGACGGCCGCACCTATGACGCGCACATGCGATGATCAGGCAGAATTTCAGGCGATGGACTCCTGGATCTCGGTCACCATTCCGGCCGGGTCATCCGGGCAGGCCAGCGTCACCTCCCGGTTCGTGCCCAGCGTGCGGTGGCCGCTTTCCTCGATCCAGCGCGCCAGCGCCTGGTACGCGGGCAGGCAGTCGTCCATCGAACCCCGGTGCACGATCGTCGCCGCCTTCTCCACCGCGGGCAGGTCCACCACCGCGAAGTCGAAGGCGGGATTCGGCTCGACGTTCACCGGCAGACCGGCGTGCACGGTCACGGTCTCGTCGTCCGCGCCGTCCTCGTAGTACGCGGTGGCCGGGCCGACCGGCGTCACACCGGCGCGGTCCAGCGCGGCGCAGAGCTCGTCGTAGAGGCCGCGGATCACCGGGCCGATCGACTGCGGATCCATGGTCCTGGCGGTGCCGGAGCGCTCCGCCACCCGCAGCGTCGGGATCGACTTGATCGTCACGTCGTCGGTGGGCATGATTCCCTCGGTTTCGATCGTTCGGAGCCGCGCCTGCACGTGCGCCAACCGGGCCGTGTCGGCCGCGATGCGGGTTTCGAGTTCGGCCTGCCGCAACCGCAGCATGCCCCGCAGCTGCTCGGCGGTGAAATCCTCGTCGAGGATCTGCTGCACCTGCTGCAGGCTGAAGCCCAGTTCCTTCAACGCGATGATCCGGTTGAGCCGGGCCAACTGGCCGGCGGTGTAGCCGCGGTGGCCGGTCGACCGGTTGACGTGCGCGGGCCGGAGCAGCCCGAGCGCGTCGTAGTGGCGCAACATCCGGACCGACACCCGGCCGTGCCTGGCGAAGTCTCCAATGCTGAACATGACACCCCTGGTTTAGGACCTGACACCGTGTCAGGTGCAAGTGTCCGCCGCGGGGCAGTGGTGAGCCGACCATCGGGCGAGCGGTAGCGGCCCGCGGCGTTCCGCCCGCTGACCTGCTGGCCGAGCTGCGCTGGACCCCGACCTGCGAAAACGAGCACGTCGCGGGAACGGGCGCCCGGGTCCTAAGTGGACAGACCTGGCTCGCCTTCGCCTCGGCCTGCCTGGCGGTGCTCGCGTTCAGCGGCTAGGCCCTGCTGATCGCGGGCTGCTGATCTCAGCGGTCGCAGGCGCGCGCCGTTCCACAGAGGACATACGGCGTGACGCCCTCGATGGCGAAAGCGCTCTGGGAGCCGGGATCGATCCTGCGCCGGATGAGCATTCGCGCAGGTGAGAGGGGCTGCTGTCAGCGGCGCTGCTGGTTGGTGGCGTCGATTCGGGTGGCGCTGTGGGAGCGCTGCTGGCCCTTGCCCTCCGGCACCGGCAGCTGGATGCGCCGCGTCGGCTCGTCGTGCGGGCTGTGACCACGCGCCGTGTCCCGGTGGATCTGCTCCGTCGGCCCGTCGTCGGCGGCTCCGCCGCCGCCCGACGGCTTACCGCCCTGGCCCTTCGGCTTCGCCTGCTTCGCAGGCTGCGCCTCGGGCTTCGCGTCGGTCGGCTTCGCCTCTTGCACGGCGGGCTTCGCCTTCGCCGTCTCCTTCTCCTCGGCCGCCGGCTTCGCCTTGCCGGTGGGCTCGTCGTCGCGGGCGTCGCGGGCGAGGGCGACTTCGGCGTCCTTGCGGGCTTGTTCGCGGGCTTCCGCCGCCGCTTCGCGGAGCTTGTCCTCTTCGGAGTCTTCCTGGGCGAGGCGTTCCAGGAGCGGCGTGGTCTGGCCGAGCATTTCGGCGGCGTCGCGGAGCTTCTTGGCCACGGACTCGCGGAGTTCGGTCAGCGAGTGGACCTGCTCGTCGGCCTTGGTGAGGCGGCGCTGGACTTCTTCGGTCGTCGCGCCGAGGCGGTGCTGGGAGTCTTCGCGGGCCGTCGTGACCAGGCGCTTGCTCTCGCGGGTCGCTTCGTCGACGAGGCGGGTGGCCTCCTCGGTGCACTCGCGGACCATCCGCTCGGACTTCTCCGTGGCCTCGCGGACCAGCCGCTCGGCTTCGGTCTTGCTCTCCCGGATCCGCTTCTCCGCGGCCTCGGTGCTCTCACGCTCCCGCTTGTCGGCGGCTTCGACGCTTTCGTGCTCGCGCTTCTGCGCTGCTTCGATGCTTTCGCGTTCGCGCTTCTGCGCGGCTTCGATGCTTTCCCGCTCGCGCTTCTGCGCTGCTTCGACGCTTTCGCGTTCGCGGCGCTCGGCGGTCTCGATGCTGTCCTTTTCGCGCTTCTGCGCGGCGTCGGTGGATTCGCGGGTGAGCTGCTCGGCCTTCGCGGTGGCGTCGCCGACCATCCGGTTCGACTGGTCGGTGGCCTCGCGGACCCGGCGGTGCGCCTCGGTGGTGCCTTCGCGCAGCCGGCGGTTGGCCTCTTCGGTCGCTTCCCGGACGCGGCGCTCGGCTTCCGCCTTGCTGGTGGCCTCCTGCTCGGCGAGGGTGCGCATGGATTCGCTGCGGCGCGCCGCCATAGCGATCTCGAAGTCCTCTTCGACCTGGATCCGGCGGGCCTCGGACTCCTGGTCGGCGCGCTTGCGGTTCTCCTCGGCCTCGCGGGTGATCCGCGTCGCCTCGACCTTGGCCTTGTCCATCAGCGAGCGGTGTTCGGTTTCCATCTCGCTGCGCCGGCTGTCGACCTCGGAGAGCAGCCGCTCGTAGCGGGTGCGCAGGTTGGTCGCCTCGGCCTCGGAGCGCGTGCGGATCAGGCCGGCGTCCTTCTCGGCGCGGCCCCGGATGTCGTTCGCCTCGTCCTGGGCGAGGCGCAGCATCCGCTGCAGGCGCTCGCTGAGCCCTTCCAGCGTGGTCGGCGGCTTGGCCAGCCGGTCGACCTGGCCGCGCAGGCTCTCGATCTCGGAGCGGGCCGACTCCAGCTGCTTCGACAGGTCTCCCGCCTGGGAGACCGCGGCATCGCGATCCGCGGAGAGGATGCGGATGTCGGCGTCGAGTCGCTCGAGGTGCTCATCGACCTGGGCGCGGTCGTAGCCGTTCTTGCGAGCGAGGTCGAATCCCGATCCCAGTGGCAGCAAATCGCGGTCGTCGGCAAGGCCCATGGCAACCAAGCTACCTGGAAGACGACGTTGTTGTGGGAGGTGTGGCGCGTATCAGCCGGATTTTCCTCACCCGGTGCACGGCACCCCGGACGAGGCTTAGCGGCGGCGTGACGGACGGCATGTCGAAGGTGCCGGAAGACGTCGATCCGGACTCTTGACCGGCTGGCCAACCAAGAGTGAACATGGAGTTGTTAGTCGGGCATCAGTGGAGGTGATCGACGTGGCCGATAGGTCGAGCGGTTCGGCTGTGAAACCGTGGGTCCGCTGGCAGGACTGGGTTGCAGTGGTGCTGGGCGTCTACCTGATCCTCGGGACGATGTGGACGGCGACGAACGGGTCGGCGATGTCCGCGATGATCGTGCTGGGCGCGCTGCTGGTGATCGCGAGCGTGTGGTCGCTGGCCATGCCGGGCTCGATGACCAGCGAATACAGCCACATGCTGCTGGGCGTGCTGCTGTTCATCTCGCCGTGGGTCCTCGGCTACACCGCGTTCATGGGTGCCTCGTGGACCTCGTGGATCGTCGGCGTGCTGGCCGTCATGGCCGGTGCCGCAGCGCTACCCGAAGCCAACGCCGCGCACCGCGGAATAGCAGGCCAGCACTGAGGGCCGTGCCACGGGTGGCTGCCGTCACCTGTGAAACACGCCCGAGATCGTCGCGAGCGGTGGCGGCCGTTCGAGCGACCACCACACTCGCGAGTTCGCTGTCGCGCGGTCCGGCGGTAACGTCCGGGCCGCGCGTTTTGTCGGTCAACCAGCCCGGTGGAGCAAGCCGGCCGGAAGTCGGAGGTCGGGTTCATGGCGCAGGCACCGGGTGATCGCGGCGCCCGCAAGCGGCCGTCCACTTCGGACGAGGCCGTCGCGGCGGCGCCGGGTGATCAGGGCGCGTCCGCGCGGGAGCGCATCCTGGCCGCGGCCGGCGAGTTGTTCGCCGAGCACGGCTTCGACGCCACGCCGACCTCCCGGATCGCCGAGCGGGCCGAGGTTCCCAAAGGACTCATCCACTACTACTTCCGGCGCAAGCAGGACCTGCTGACGGCGCTGGTCGAGCGGCTGCCCGAGGAGCTGGTGGAGTCCGACCGGGTCGCCGTCCGGGGCGACGTCGCGGGCAGCCTGCGCCGGCTGATCGGCGAACTCGACGCGCGGCTGGAGTCGTCGCTGCTGCTCAGCCACCTGTTGTGGCGGGAGGCGGACACGCACGTCGCGGTGCGGCAGGCGCTGCAGCGGCGGTTCGGGACGGTGGTCGAGCTGATCCGCCGGGTGATCGAGCTGGCGCTGCCGCCGGGGCCGGCCAGCTGCGACATCGACACCGCCGCCGTGCTGCTGGCCCGGGTGGTCAACCACCGCCACTCGGTGGCCCGGCACGGCGCGCACGACGACGAGCTGGACCGCGAGATCAGCTTCATCGCCAAGGCGCTGGAGCTCGGCGTCGGGAAGCCGAGGAAGGTCAAGCCGGCCTGAAAAGCAAGGTGTTCCAAACTCGTCTTCCAGAGCGGTGCGGGTGGCGGCCCCCCTGCGGGAGTTACGGCCGCCGCCTGGACTGTGGGAGCCCCGACTTACGTATGTCCAATACGCGGCATCGGGGACTGGCCTCGCCCAGTAGCCCAGCAGGGCGGGCACAGTCTGGAAACCCGCGGCGGTGCGAGTTGCGCAGGTGGGCTAAGCGGCTGCGCCGCTTTATATACTGTGAAGTTGCTTCACTCTTGTGAAAAGTTGTTGCGCGGGCTAGAACTCCTGCAGGCGGTCGATGCGGGAGGTTGTGGTGGATGTTGGGCGCGTGCGGTTTTCCCGGCGGCAGGGGTTCGTCGCGACGGCGGCGGGAATCGCCGGGGCCGGTGTGATGGCGGCCGCGGCGAGCGCGACTCCCGGTGACCCGGCCCCGGCCGAGAACTTCCGGGTGCGTGGCCTGCGGGCACCGGTGGAGTTGATCGAGGACCGATACGGCGTCCCGCACCTGTACGCGAGCAGCGACGACGACGTCTTCCTCGCCCAGGGCTTCAACGCCGCGCGCGAGCGGCTGTTCCAGATCGACCTGTGGCGTCGCCGCGGCCTCGGGCGGCTCGCCGAGGTGCTCGGCCCGGACTACGTCGACCAGGACCGAGCCACCAGGCTGTTCCTCTACCGCGGCGACATGGACGTGGAATGGTCGCGCTACTCCGAGGACGCGCAGCGGATCGCGGCGCAGTTCACCGCAGGCATCAACGCCTACCTGGACTGGCTGGACGAGCATCCGGAGCAGCTGCCGGCCGAGTTCGGCATCCTCGGCTACCGGCCGGCCCGCTGGGAACCGGCGGACGTGGTGCGCATCCGCAGCCACGGCCTGACCCGCAACCTGACCAGCGAGGTCAAGCGCGCCAAGGTGGCCTGCGCCGCCGGGGTGGACGCGGACCTGGTCCGGCAGGGCCTGCAACCCGATCGGCGGACGACCGTGCCCGAGGGCTTCGACCCGTGCGCGATGCCGGCGGACGTGCTGGCGGTCTTCGAGCTGGCCACCCAGGAGGTCGAGTTCAAGGATGGCGCGATCCGCGCCAGGACGATCCGGGACGCGACCACAGAGGGCAGCAACAACTGGGTGGTCGGCGGGCAGCGGACCGCCACCGGGCGGCCCATCCTGGCCAACGATCCGCACCGCGCCTACTCGGCGCCGTCGCTGCGCTACATCGCGCACCTGTCGGCGCCCGGCCTGGACGTGATCGGCGCCGGCGAACCCGCGCTGCCCGGTATCTCCATCGGGCACAACGGGACCATCGCATTCGGGCTCACCATCTTCCCGATGGACCAGGAAGACTTGTACGTCTACCAGCTGGATCCGGCCGACCGCACCCGCTACCGCTACCGGGACGGCTGGGAGTCGATGTCGATCCGGCGCGAGACGGTCGCCGTGTTCGGCGAGGCCGACCGGACCGTCGAGCTCGCATTCACCAGGCACGGGCCGGTGATCCACGTGGACGAGCAGCGGAACCTGGCGTACGCGGTGCGGACGGCCTGGCTGGAACCGGGCATGTCGCCGTACTTCGGCAGCATCTCCTACATGCGGGCCCGGAACTTCCGCGAGTTCACCACGTCGATGCGCAACTGGGGCGCGCCGACGGAGAACCAGGTGTACGCCGACGTCGACGGCAACATCGGCTGGGTGCCCGGCGGCCTGGCGCCCAAGCGGGTCGGCTACGACGGGCTGCTGCCGGTGCCCGGCGATGGCCGCTACGAGTGGAACGGCTTCTACTCCGGCGACGACCTGCCGCGCCAGCTCAACCCGGCGGCCGGGTTCATCGCCACGGCGAACCAGTTCAACCTGCCGCCGGAATACCAGGACAAGGGCCTCGGGTTCGAGTGGACCAACCCGTTCCGGCACCAGCGGATCGTGGAGGTGCTTTCGCGGCAGCGCAAGCACACCGTGGCTGATTCGGCCGCGCTGCAGAACGATCAGCTGTCCATCCCGGCCCGGCGGCTGATCGCCCTTCTGTCCAACCTGGACAGCGGCGAATCGGATCTCCGCCGCGCGCTGCGGTTGTTGCGGGAATGGGACGCGGTGGAGGCGGCCGACTCGAACGCCGCGGCGCTGTTCGAGGTGTGGCTGTCGAAGCACCTCGGGCCCGGATTCGTGCGCGCCGCAGTGCCGAAGGCCGCCGAGGCGATCGAGGACGCCGACACGCTGGTCCTGCTCGGAGAGCTGGAGAAGCCCGGCAGGTGGTTGCCGGACGCGGCGGCCCGCGACCGGCTGCTGCTGGACACCCTGCGCACCGCTTACGCCGAGGTGCAGGAGCTCCTTGGACGCGGCGAGGGCAGGTGGCGGTGGGGCAAGCTGCACCACAGCTTCTTCCAGCACCCGGCGTCGAATGCGTTCGACGACGCCGACCGCGCCCGGTTCGACGTCGGCCCGCTGCCGCGCGGCGGCTCCCCGGACACCGTGAACCAGTCGTCGTACCGGACGAAGGACTTCCGGCAGACCAACGGCCCGTCGTTCCGGATGGTCCTCGACGTGGGCGACTGGGACTCCTCTGTCGCCGTCAACACGCCCGGGCAGTCCGGGAACCCGGACGACCCGCACTACCGGGACCTGGCTGAATCATGGCGCACCGGCGAGTACTTCCCGCTCGCCTACAGCCGCGCGGCGGTCGAGGAGATCGCCGAACGCCGGATGCTGCTGCTCCCGGCATGACCCCGGTGTAGGTCGCCGGATTGCTCCGCCGCGAGCCGCGGATCGGGGTCTGGTCGACCGCGACCACGCCGTCGCGCCCGG
>NZ_JBFAKG010000109.1:0-2178 GCF_040655595.1 Saccharopolyspora sp. NPDC050389 | reverse complement strand
CGGGGGGCGGCCTGCCACCCCCCCCCCCCCGGTTGCTGGCGCCCCCCCCCTCCCCGGTGTTGTTTTTTTTTTTTTTGTTGTGCCACAAAAAAAACCCCCCCGACCCAGGTGGCGTCCTCAGTGGACCTCTGCGGGTTCGACGAGTTCGACGAGGACGCCGCCGGCGTCCTTGGGGTGCACGAAGTTGATGCGGCTGTTCGCCGTGCCGCGGCGCGGTTCGTCGTAGAGCAGCCGCAAGCCCTTGGCGCGGATCGCCGCCATGGCCGCCTCGACGTCGGTCACCCGGTAGGCGAGCTGCTGCAGGCCGGGGCCGTTGCGATCCAGGAACTTCGCGATCGCCGAATCGTCGCTCAGCGGCGCGATGAGCTGGATCTGCGTCGCGCCGGTGGTGTCGCCGGGCGCCCGCAGCATCGCCTCGCGCACGCCCTGCTCCTCGTTGACCTCGGAGTGGGCGACCTCCAGGCCGAAGGTGTCCCGCTGGAAGGCGATGGCCGCGTCCAGATCCGCTACCGCGATGCCCACGTGATCCACTGCCGTGACCAGGCCGGTTAAGTCCTCTCGCATGCCCGCAGCCTAACTCGCGCTCACATTTTCCGGGAATACCGGCAAATCCGGAAGATCGAATTGCCCCAACGAGCGGAGTCGGGTGACCTTGCTACGCACGAGCATGTGGCTGATTCACGTGAGAGGGGCGAGGATGGCGAGGAAGCAACGTGGACCGGTTCGCGGGCTCGCGATCCTGACGGTGGCGCTCGGAGTCACCATCGGAGTAGGCCTACCCGCCGCGCTGGCCGCCGGAGGCGACGGCGTGACCAGCGGCGGAGGCGGCGACAACCCGAACGCGGACCAACTGCGCCGGGACCGGGCCTGGGTCGCGCCCGGGCCGCTGGCGTTCGGGACCGAGCCGTACGAAGCCGTGAGCACCGCCGCCGAGGAAGCGGCCGGAGCGGCCGACTGCAAGATCAGCGCCGAGGCCGCGACGAACCTGACGCTGTCCACGACGTGGCCGGAAGTGGCGGGATCCGGCAAGGCCCCGTCGCCGATGACCCTGTCCCGCTACGACGACCAGACGTCCCTCGCCGATCCCGAACAACGCGCCGAAGGCCTGTTCTTCAACCCCGGCGTCGGCATCTGGCAGCTCGACTCGGCCGGGCTCGGCGCCGAGGAAACCGCCGGGACCGCTATCGACTCGGTCGATGCCGCGCGGAAGATGGCGCCGTACATGGTCGGCAAGTACTGCGCCGCGACCAACGGCGGATCATCTGCCGCGAGTGCCCGCGCCGCCGCGTGGAAGGACTGGCACGCCTGCGACGCGGGAGCCTGCGAGGCGATCTACCAGCGGCTGGAAGCCGACGGCGTCACCAAGGACGCCAGCGTCACCAGGTACGGCGGGGCGCAGTCGCGCGACTGCACCTACGAGGGTGCCAAGTACGACTGCCTGTACGTCGACCCGAGCGAGGCGCAGGGCGAAAAGGCCTGGACCGCGCCTGACTTCGGACCGGCCCCGGTCCCGGCACCGTTCTACGTCTTCACCTACACGGAGGGTGGCAAGGACTACGAGGTGCGGTACTGGCTGAAAGCCGACTCCGGCGCGGACACCGACGTGTCGGCCTCCCGGGAACTCGGCGTCAACGCCCGGACCAAGCTGTCCTGGGCCGCCGAATCAAGCCTGTGCGACACCACCACCGGCACCGGCAACTGCTGAAAGCAAGGGAACCTTTCTGTCACCGACGCCCGCGTGGGTGAGAGCAAGGGAACCTTTCTGTCATGCCCGGCCGTCCGCGGGCGGCCGGGCAGCGCCGCCAGGGCTTGCGAGGAAGGGAGCCTTTCTGTCATCTGGGCGGCTGGATTGCCGTGGCGGGTGGCGTTGAGAGCATGGGAACTTTCCTGTCACCGACGCCTGTGGTGGCTGAAGCAAGGGAACCTTTCTGTCAGTCGTTGCGCCTGGTTATGGCAGTCGTCACAGGTGGCACCGGGTGTCACCGCGGGTATGGTCCGGGGGCGCCAGCGGGGCCATGATGGTGCTGCGACGCATCGATGACGTGGCAGTCGACGAGGACGCACCGGGAGGCAGTGGTGGGTAGTTCTGTGATCGTGGCGGGAGCGCGGACCCCGATGGGGCGGTTGCTCGGCTCGCTCAAGGACTTCTCCGGTGCTCAGCTTGGTGGGGTCGCGATC
>NZ_JBFAKG010000108.1:4083-30675 GCF_040655595.1 Saccharopolyspora sp. NPDC050389 | reverse complement strand
GTCGAACAAGACGACGGACATCCTCATCGCCCTACAGGATTGTGGAGCACCGACGACTGTGCAGGAGGGCCTGCAGCACAAAACGCACACGGGTGGTCAGGCCGGGCTCAGCCGATGACGGTGTTGTTCGGTCCGGCCTGGACCACGCCGACCTTGGCGTAGTCGGAATCCTGGGTGAACTGCGTGCAGCCCATCGTGTTGGGCAGCGGCAGGAACATCGCCGCCTTGCTGTTCGGCGGGTACACCCGCAGGCCCTCGGCGGCCTCGGCGCCGCAGTCCTCCGGGTTCATGTGCGCGACCGGGCTGAACAGGAAGGGCGCGGACGCCGTCTCGCCCGGTGCCAGGCTGATGACCGGCCGGTCCTTGATCACGCGCTTGGCGGGCTCGCCGATCTGGTGGCCGCCGCTGCCGACGTAGGAGACGCCGGGCGCGGAGGAGAGCGTGCAGGTGGTCGATCCGGTGTTGGTGAACTGGATCGGCGCGTAGATGTGCCCGGCGGCGCCGTCGGATTCGCCCATCGTCAGCTTCAGGACGTCGGCGCCGCAGTCCTGCCTGCCGCTGCTACCGGCCGATCCGCCGGAGCCGTGGGTGTTCGCGGCCTCGGACGCCTCGCTGCTGCCCGGCTCGACGGCGCTCTCGCCCCGGCTCGACTCGACGGAGCTCGACGCGACAGAGTCCGGCGTGCCCGCCTGCGGAGCGGAAGTCGTCGCGGACTGCTGCGGGCTGCACGCCGTCGTGGCGGCGAGGACGAAAGCGCCCGCGACGAACATGCCGACTCGAATCCCCCGAGAGTTCTTGAACACTGTGCATCTCCTTGCCTCGTTCGCTGCGCCCGATCAGGAGACGCGTTGGCGTGAAAGGGGTTGCGTCTGGTGCGCCGCGTCACAGCCGAGGCCTTCTCGGCGGAAGTGCCGCCGAATGGCGGAAGTCGAAAGTTGTGCGGCCGCCGACGAACGTCACCTTCGGGAGAGTTCCGGGGTGTTTCGGGGGTGTCCCTGAGGCGCGGTGCGGGCGTTGTGCGTAATTTCGTGGGCGCGATCAAGTGGATTCAGGGGGATCACGATGGCTCGGGTGGGACTCGCCGTGGGCGGCGCGGCGCTGGTGCTGATCGGGGGAGCGGCGCTGTTCTGGTGGCCGAAGTCCTCAGTGCAGGAGCGCACCACCGCATTGGACAGGATCGATCGCGTCGATCTCGCAGGTGGCAGCGGCGAGGTCGAGGTGCGCCACGAGCCCGGCGGTCGCGGCGAGATCGTGCAGCGCGTGCACCGCTGGGAAGGCCTGTTCTGGGGCAGCAGCGACACCACCGACGAGATCGAGCACCGCGTCGAGGGCGGCGCGCTGGTGCTGCCCACCGATTGCGGCTGGAACTGCTCTGTCGACTACCAGGTCACGCTGCCGACCTCGGTGCCCGTGGACGGCGATCTCGGCTCCGGTGGGCTGACCGTGACCGGCATGCGGTCGGTGCAGGCGGAGACCGATTCCGGTGAGGTGACGATCGGCGATATCGGCGGCCCGGTCGGCGTGCGCACCGGTTCCGGCGGGGTTTCGGTGACCCGGGTGAACGGTCCGGTCGACGCGGAAACCGGTTCCGGGGAGATCACGCTGGCGGAAATCGGCGGCGAGGTCACGATGAGCACCGGCTCCGGCGGGGTGTCGGCGACCCGGGTCGCCGGCTCGGTCGACGCGATCACGGGCTCCGGCGAGATCACGCTGGCGGGGATCGACGGCCGGGTCGCGGTCGAGAGCGGCAGCGGCGGCATCATCGGGGAAGACCTGCGCGGCGCGAACATCGTCGCGAAGGCCGATTCCGGCAGCGTCGAGCTGCGACTGATCGGCCCGCAGTCCGCCGAGGTGTCCACCGGCAGCGGCGGCATCGAGCTGACCGTGCCCAACGACCGCTACCGCGTCGCCACGGAATCCGGCTCCGGCGGCATCGAGGTCGGCGTGGTGCAGGACCCGGCGGCGCAGAAGCACCTGACGCTGTCGACCGGCAGCGGCGGCATCACCATTCGGCAGGCCTGACCCCTCCGCGAACGCCGACATGTCGACAAGCCGATGTGTCGGCGTTTCGTCCTGCCGACGACCGGCCGATCGCGGCGATCGCGTCGGCCGGTTAGATCACGGCGAGGTGTCGGCCATGTCACGCCCGGGAACTCCCGTCCCTGGTCAGCCGTTGTGCTGGCAGAAAGCTTGAGTGACTCGCGCTCAATCCGGATTGACGGTGATGATGCGCAGTGGGTAAAACTTGAGTGAGCAAGGCTCAAGGGCCGGGGATGGCGCTTGGGCGGACGTATCAAGTCGGGAGGAATTGAGCATGGCGCGAGCGGTCGGCATCGACCTGGGGACGACCAACTCCGTCGTTTCCGTCCTGGAGGGCGGTGAACCGACGGTGATCGCCAACTCCGAGGGCTCGCGGACCACGCCGTCCATCGTGGCCTTCGCGAAGAACGGCGAGATCCTCACCGGTCAGCCCGCGAAGAACCAGGCCGTCACCAACGTGGACCGCACCATCCGGTCGGTCAAGCGGCACATGGGCACCGACTGGAAGGTCCAGATCGACGACAAGCCCTACACGTCGCAGGAGATCAGCGCCCGCGTGCTGATGAAGCTCAAGCGCGACGCCGAGGCGTACCTGGGCGAGGACGTCACCGACGCGGTGATCACCGTCCCGGCCTACTTCGAGGACGCCCAGCGGCAGGCCACCAAGGAAGCCGGCCAGATCGCCGGCCTCAACGTGCTGCGCATCGTCAACGAGCCGACCGCGGCGGCGCTGGCCTACGGCCTGGACAAGGGCGAGAAGGAACAGACCATCCTGGTCTTCGACCTCGGTGGCGGCACCTTCGACGTCTCGCTGCTGGAGATCGGCGAGGGCGTCGTCGAGGTCCGCGCCACCAGTGGTGACAACCACCTCGGTGGTGACGACTGGGACGAGCGGATCGTCGAGTGGCTGGTCGACAAGTTCAAGTCCTCGTCGGGCATCGACCTGACCAAGGACCGGATGGCCATGCAGCGGATCAAGGAAGCCGCCGAGAAGGCCAAGATCGAGCTCTCCAGCTCCTCCACCGCGGGCATCAACCTGCCGTACATCACGGTCGACGCGGACAAGAACCCGCTGTTCCTGGACGAGACGCTCTCCCGCGCCGAGTTCCAGCGGATCACCTCCGACCTGCTGGAGCGCTGCCGCAAGCCGTTCGAGGCGGTCATCCGCGACGCCGGCGTCAAGCTGGAAGAGATCGACCACGTGGTGCTGGTCGGCGGTTCCACCCGGATGCCCGCGGTCAGCGACCTGGTCAAGGACCTGACCAACGGCCGCGAGCCGAACAAGGGCGTCAACCCGGACGAGGTCGTCGCCGTCGGCGCCGCCCTGCAGGCCGGCGTGCTGCGCGGTGAGGTCAAGGACGTCCTGCTGCTGGACGTCACCCCGCTGTCCCTGGGCATCGAGACCAAGGGCGGCATCATGACCAAGCTGATCGAGCGCAACACCACGATCCCGACCAAGCGCTCGGAGACCTTCACCACCGCGGACGACAACCAGCCGTCGGTGCAGATCCAGGTCTTCCAGGGCGAGCGCGAGATCGCCGCGCACAACAAGAAGCTCGGCATGTTCGAGCTCACCGGTCTCCCGCCGGCCCCGCGCGGCATGCCGCAGATCGAGGTCACCTTCGACATCGACGCCAACGGCATCGTGCACGTGTCCGCCAAGGACCTGGGCACCGGCAAGGAGCAGTCGATGACGATCACCGGCGGCTCCGCGCTGCCGAAGGACGACATCGACCGGATGGTCAAGGACGCCGAGGCGCACGCCGACGAGGACAAGCAGCGTCGCGAGGAGGCCGAGGCCCGCAACCAGGCCGAGACGCTGGTCTACCAGACCGAGAAGGTCCTCACGGAGAACGACGAGAAGCTGCCCGCCGACGTCAAGGACAAGGTGAAGGCCGCGATCGGCGAGGTCAACGAGGCGCTCAAGGGCGACGACGTGCCCGCCATCTCCGCCGCGGTGGAGAAGCTCGCCACCGAGTCGCAGGCCCTCGGCCAGGCGCTGTACGCCGAAGCCGGAGCCAACGCCGCGGCCGGTGCGGGTGACGCCGGTGCCGCTGGTGCCGGTGCCGCCGGGTCCGGTGCGTCGAAGGACGACGACGTGGTCGACGCGGAGATCGTCGACGACGAGGACGAGAAGAAGAAGTGACCGCGGACAGGCCGGAAATGTCGCGCAACGAAGGCGAGCAGGAGCCGGTGGTGGTCCGGGATCGGCGGCGCATCGACCCCGTGACCGGCCAGCGCCGGACGCCTGCTCCGAACGGAGAAGAGGCGCAGGTGGCCGAAAGCATCTCCGGCACCCTCGACGAGGAGCTCGTCAAGGGCGCCGAGCAGGAGGCCGCGGAGCCGACCGCCGAGCAGCCCGCGGGCGAGCAGGCGACCGGCGAGCAGGCCGGGCTGCAGCAGCAGGTCGACGAGCTCACCGCCGACCTCAAGCGGGTCACCGCGGAGTACGCGAACTACCGCAAGCGGGTGGAACGCGACCGCGAGTCGGTGATCGCCGCCGCGAAGGCGTCGGTGGCCGGCGACCTGCTGACGGTGCTCGACGACCTCGAGCGCGCGGAGGCCCACGGCGACCTCAGCGGCGCGTTCAAGGCCGTGGCGGACAAGCTGATCACGGCGCTGAACTCGGCCGGGCTGGAGGCGTTCGGCGCCGAAGGCGACGAGTTCGACCCGTCGGTGCACGAGGCGGTGCAGCACAGCACCTCCCCGGACGTGAGCGGGCCGACCGTGACGACCGTGCTGCGCCGCGGCTACCGGTTCGCCGACCGGGTGCTGCGCCCGGCGATGGTCGCGGTGACCGACCACGAGCCGGCCGCCGAGCCCGCCGGATCCGCCGAGCCGGCGGCCGACGAGAAGCAAGCCGAGCAGGGTTGATCGGGAACGGAGGGAGGAGCGCCCGGTGAGCGCCAGGGAATGGCTTGAGAAGGATTTCTACGCCGAACTGGGCGTCTCCTCCACGGCTTCGGCCGACGAGATCAAGAAGGCGTACCGGAAGCTGGCCCGGGAGAACCACCCGGACGCCAATCCCGGGAACGCCCAGGCCGAAGCCAAGTTCAAGGCCGTCTCCGAGGCCTACGGCGTGCTTTCCGACGCGGACAAGCGCAAGCAGTACGACGAGGCCCGGAAGCTGTTCGGCAGCGGCGGTTTCGGCGGCGGCCAGGGCGGCTTCGGTGGTTTCGGCGGCCAGGGCGGTAGCGGCGGCTTCGACATCGGCGACCTCTTCGGCGGCGCCGGTGCCGGTGCCGGTAGCGGTGGGATCGGCGACCTGTTCGGCGGCCTGTTCGGCAACCGCCGCCCCGGTGCCGGCACGGCCAACCGGCCGCGGCGCGGTGCCGACGTGGAGACCGAGGTGCGCATCGACTTCGCCGAAGCGGTGCGCGGAGCCACGGTTCCGCTGCGGCTGTCCAGCCCGGTGAGCTGTCCTAACTGCCACGGTTCGGGTGCCAAGCCGGGCACCCGGCCGCGCGCCTGCGGCACCTGCTCCGGTTCGGGGCTGGTGACGCGGAACCAGGGCGCGTTCGCGTTCAGCGAGCCGTGCCCGGACTGCCGGGGCCGCGGCCAGCTGATCGACGACCCGTGCCCGGACTGCCGCGGCGAGGGCGTCAGCACCCGCAGCCGGACGCTGACGGTGCGGATCCCGGCCGGGGTGTCCGACGGGCAGCGGATCAGGCTGGCGGCTCAGGGCGAACCCGGTCGGCAGGGCGCCGCCGCGGGCGATCTGTACGTCGTGGTGCACGTCAGTTCGCACCGGGTGTTCGGACGTTCCGGTGATGATCTGACGATCACGGTGCCTGTCACCTTCCCCGAGCTGGCGCTGGGCACTACGTTGACCGTGCCGACCCTGGACGGGAAGGTTTCGCTGAAGGTCCCGGCCGGGACCGGCAGCGGCCGCACCTTCCGGGTGCGCGGCAAGGGCGTGGGCAAGAAGGACGGCAGCAGCGGGGATCTCCTGGTGACGCTGCAGGTCGCGGTTCCGTCCAAATTGGACGACAAGGCGGCCGAGGCGCTGGCGGACTACGCGGAGGCGACCGCCGACCACGATCCGCGCCGCGACCTGAACGAGCTGCTCGGGAGGTAGTCATGGCCGGTCGCCCAACCGATCCGGGCTTCGGATTCCCGCCGGGGGCCAACGAGGACACGCCGATGTTCGTGATCTCGGTGGCCGCACAGCTGTCCGGGCTGCACGCGCAGACCCTGCGCAGCTACGACCGGCTGGGCCTGGTCTCGCCCGGACGCACTCCGGCGGGCGGCCGCCGCTACTCCCTGCGTGACATCGCCCTGCTCCGCGAGGTGCAGCGCCTCTCCCAGGAGGAGGGCGTGAACCTGGCGGGCATAAAGCGGATCATCGACCTGGAGAACGAGGTCGACGCGCTCCGCTCCAAGGTCCAGGAGCTGGCCGAGGAGGTGGCGGCGGCGCACGTGGCGGCGGAACAAGCGGCAGCGGCGGTGCACGCCTCCTACCGCCGGGACCTGGTCCCGATCCGCCAGGAAACGGCTCTCGTCGTCTGGAAACCAGACCGCAAGCGCCGCTGAGCTTTCGCAATCCCGGAAAGGCATCCGATGGCCGCGAGTCGGCCGTCGGATGCCTTTCGCTTTCGGTACCGGAAATCAGCGCGCTACCTGGAACGAAGCCTGGTGATCTCGCGAGGGCGGCTTTCGCGTTCGTCGAACACGATGTCGTCACCCGCCGACTCGTTGACGACGGCGAACGACGCCGCGAACGCCGCGTCGGATTCCCACGTGACCGTTGAGACCACGGCCTCGTCGTCCGGGGTGGTCCACACCTCGGCGGACAGGCATCCCGGCGTTGCGAGGAAGACGTCGCGGACTCGGTGCACCCGGGCGACGAACTCTTCGAAATGCGCGGGCTTCGGGTAGTGGAAGGCGATCATGCCGACGGTCATCCCGCCGCCTCCTTCGTTCTGTCCCAACGGATTCCATATATACGGTGCCGTATATATGGAGAGTATTGGCCCGACCCGACGCGCTGTCAACGCGGTCGGTGATACTGGGGACATGGCCGCTGTCACACGCACCCCGCGCAGCAGCTGGATCGAACAGGGGCTGCAGGCGCTCGCGGCGGGCGGCCCGGACGCCGTGCGCATCGAAAACCTCGCGCGGGCGCTCGGCGTCACCAAAGGCGGTTTCTACGGGCACTTCGCCGACCGGAACGCGCTGCTCGAGGAGATGCTCGATACCTGGGAACGGGAGAGCACCCGCGAGGTCATCGACCGGGTGGAGAGCGAAGGCGGCGACGCGCGGACCAAGATCTGGCGGGCGGGCATGCTCACCTTCTCCAACGACCGCCTGCTACCGATCGACCTCGCCGTCCGGGACTGGGCGCGGTGGGACGAATCCGTCGCCGAACGCCTCCGCCGCGTCGACGACAAGCGCATGGACTACCTGCGGGAGCTGTTCGGCAGCTACTGCTCCGACCCCGAGGAGGTCGAAGCCCGCAGCATGCTCCTCTTCTGCCTGGCGACCGGCCACCACTACCTCGTCGTGGATCACGGCGAGCGCACCCGCCGCGAGGTCCTGGCCCGAGCCGCCGACTTCCTGCTCGAACCGCGTGCTGCCGACGAGTGAGGGGCGTCTTCGACCGGATCAGTCGGTCGAAGACGCCCCTCGTCGGTCGTTCAGCGCGATCAGTCCAGCGTGAACGGGTCGTAGCGGATGTGGTCCAGGGACGTGCCCGCGACCAGCATGCTCGAGACTGTCGCCCGGATCATCCCCGGCGAGCCGCTGACCAGGACGTCCCAGTCCTTCCACGCGCCGTAGCGGGTCACCGCCTCCGCGAGCGTGCCGTGCTCGACTCCCGAGACGTCCGGTTCGTTCTCCAGCACCGGCGTGATCGTCAGCCACGGGTTGTGCATCGCGATGCGCTGGAGGTTCTCCAGATCGTAGAGGTCCTCGCGGGTCCGGCCGCCGTAGAACAGCTGCACGCGCGGGTTCTCGCCGTACTGCGCGAGGTCGTCGATGATCGCGCGCATCGGGGTCAGCCCGGTGCCGCCGGCGATCATCAGGACGTCCGGGGTGTTCTCCCGGTCCACGGTCAGCCGGCCCATCGGTGAGCCGATCCGCCACTGGTCGCCGGGGCGGGCGTGGCCGACCAGCGCCCGGCTGACCCAGCCGCCCTCCACCGACCGGACGTGGAACTCCATGATCCCGTCGTCGTTCGGCGCGTTGGCGGGCGTGAGGTAGCGCCACAGCCGCGGCCGCTGCGGCACCTCGACGCTCACGTACTGCCCGGCCTGGTACGGCACCGGGTGGTCGGGCTGGATGCGGAGCACCGCGACGTCCCAGCTCAGCCGCTCGTGGTGCACGATCTGGCCGGTGTACCAGGCGGGGCCGTCGTCGGCGGCGGCCGCCTCGGTCATCGCGGAGGCCATCACGGTGTACGCCTCGGCCCAGGCGCGTTCCACGCTGTCGGTCCAGGCGTCGCCGGCGTACTTCTTGATCGAGGCGAGCAGCGCGGTGCCCACCGCCTCGTAGTGGGTGGCGACCACGCCGAACTTGCGGTGGTCGCGGCCTAGCTGGTGCAGGAACGGCAGCAGCTCGTCGGGCTTGTCGACCATCTGGATGACGTGCACGAGCGCCCGCAACAGGCGGCTGCGCTGCACTTCCATGTTCACCGCGAACAGTTCGCGGGTGGCCGGCGAGAGGCTGAAGAGCATGCCGTAGAAGAACCTCGCCACCTCGTCGGTTTGCGGCTCGACGACGGCGAAGCTCTCGCGGATCAGGCGAACCATCTTGCTCACACCGGAGTTCGACGGCTCGTTGTTCGGGGGCGGTCCGGGGCTCAGTACGGCGTTCGCTGTCATGGTTCGGGGCTGTCTTCTCCACGTTGGCGGTCGTACCCAAGGCAGGCACGCACCACTACTTGCAAGCGTCCCCCGACACAGGGGGACCCTAACTCCTGCCTAGCGACGCGTCTGCCTTGATGCCACTTTTGAGTGCTTTTCAACTACATCTTGTAGATCGTGCATCGACCTGTCGGGGGAACCTAGTATCCACCGTTGTGACGGATGAGGGGGGCGTGACACGGTGACCCGCGTGACCCCCGATCACCTACCGCCGACCGGAACGGCCGAAGCGGCACTGCTCGACCTGGAGCTATCCGACCAGCCGGCCCCGAATGACGCCTGGCAGGCCATCACCCCGCTCCAGTACCACGGCCCGGCGCCCGACGCGCCGCCGCGCGACCCGTTCGTCGAGGAGCGGCCCGTCCCGCTGCCCGGCTCGACGGGCGAACACCTGCTGCAACGCGCCTACGGCACCGAGCAGCGCGCCCGGAAGTTCTACGACGACCAGGTGCTGGACCACCTGAACCCGCAGATGAAGGAGTTCCTCGGGCGGATGGACATGGCGTTCGTGGCCACGTCCGACGCGCGCGGCGAATGCGACTCCAGCCTGCGCGCCGGGCCGCCCGGCTTCATCGAGGTCCTGGACGACCGGCACGTGTGCTACCCGGAGTACCGGGGCAACGGCGTGCTGGCCAGCCTGGGCAACATCAGCGAGAACCCGCACATCGGGATCCTGCTGGTGGACTTCGTCACCGACCTGATCGGCCTGCACGTCAACGGCAAGGCCCGCATCGTCGAGGACGCCGACCTGCGCTCGATCTACCCGGCGCTGCCCGCCGAGTTCGACCGCGGCCGCACGCCGGAGCGCTGGGTGGTGGTGCAGGTCGAGGAGGCCTACATCCACTGCCGCAAGCACATCCCGCGGATGGTGCCGGTGCTGCGCACGCGCACCTGGGGCACCGACGACGTGAAGCGCAAGGGCGGCGACTACTTCGAGTCCAAGGGCATGCCCCGGCCGTGGCACCGGCCCGAGCCGGTGGGCAGCCGCGACCGCTGAGCCCCGGCATGCGCGAGCCGGGTCCGTGCCACCCGCCGGCTCGGGCACCCGCACTGCCACGCGAAACTAGTTCGAGACGGGCACTTAAAGTGGGGCGAAACGGACTAGCGTTGACCTCGCGAGGAGCGGGCCGACGGGTGGTGCCGCCATGATCGTCGGCGGCGCGGGCGGGAGAGCTGTGATCGAGGACGAGGCGCGCGGGTCGACCGGCGGGGTGCGCGAGGAAGGCGTCGACCGGCGCACCGCGGCGGAATCCGTCGAGCGCGAGCTGGTGATGATGTTCCGCCGCGCCCGGAACCTGTCGACCGCCGTGGCCGCGCACGTGCACCCCGACCTGGATCCGGCCTCGTACAGCCTGCTGCTGATGGTCGACGACGCCGGGCCGCTGCGCGGCATGGACGTCGCGGATCGCACCGGGCTGGACAAGTCCACGGTGAGCAGGCAGATCGCGACGCTGGTGGATCTGGAGCTGCTGGAGCGGGTGCCGGATCCCGACGACGGCCGGGCCCGCCGCATCCAGCTCTCCGGCCTGGGTCGCGAGCGGCTTGCCCAGGTGCGCGAGGAGCGCCGCAAGCACCTGCACGGCCAGTTCGCCAGCTGGACCACCCAGGACCTCAAGGACCTGGCCCGCCTGCTGGGCAAGCTCAACACCATGATGTGAGCACGTTTCACCAGATGAGGGGCGCCCTCGGCCGGGTTTCCCGGCCGCCGGTCGCGCCGCTTCAGTCCTCATTGGATGGAGTGGAGCGGTGCCGCACCACCGGTCCACCCGGCAACGCGTCCTTGCGCTTCTCCGCGAAGGCGCCGTCGTCGAGGTTGCGCGTGATCACCTGACTCAGGACGGTGAGCGCGTGCTGCACTTCCAAGTGGTCCAGCCCATCGATCTCGCCGGTGAGCAGCGGGCTGTCGCCGCTGAGAGTGGTCCATCCCCGATCGTCGCGGTCCAGCCGGACGGTGAGTGACCCTCCGACCGGCAGCGCGACGACCACATCGACTCGCTCCGCCGATGCGTGCCTGCCGCGATGCAGCATCGCTCGGTGAAGGTAGTCGGTCTGCGCCGCGAGCTGGTCGGGCTCCTGGCTCGCAGCCAGCTCGCGCTGGGCGTGGTGGGTGATCGCGGCGCCCTCGCCAGCCAATCCGGGCAGCAGCTCCTCCCGCGTCCAGCCCGGTCCCTGGTCGGTGGGCGGGGCCAGGACGTCCGCCACCATCTCCAGCGCTCTGCCCGCACTGGCGGTGACTCGGGTGAGGGGGTCGTTCGGGGCGCGGCCGAATGCCGGGCGGGCCACCGCGTCGACCAGTTGCGCGAGCGGCCGCACGGACTCCGCCCTCAGCTGTTCGTGCGGAATCGCCTCCACGCCGATCGGATCCTGCGCACGTGCCGAGGTGTCGATGCTGCGGGCTTTGAGGTCCGCATAGATGGTGTCACGCGAAACCCGCGCCAGTCGGGCAAGTTCAGCGACGTTGCGAGAACCGCTGCGCCACGCGGCAGCGACGAGGTCGGCACGCTCCTCGGCGAGGCGTTCTCGACGATCGGCCCAGGCGACGAGGGCGGAGAGAGCCGCGAGGCGTTCGTGTTCTTGGGTGTCCGACATGTGCGCCACCTTATGTCGACTCGATCGACATGTCGAATGGTTCGACACTTTCTTCCGCATCGAGGTTTCGGGTCGTGCTCGCGGCCGGTTTCGCCCGTTCGCACGTTTCCCCGTCTGGTGGGTGGCGTCACAACGCGACAAGTTGTGCGGTGCAACTAAATGAGTTTATAGTTGCGTGCAGCAACTAAAGGATTGGGCTCATGGGACCGACACACGAGACCTGCGCCGAGCTGCTCCGACCGCTTCGAGCGATGCTCGGCCTCAAGCAGGTGGCCATGCAGCGAGGGCAGTTCACCGCGGAACAGGTGCCCTACGCCGCCGCTGGGCTGCTCACCGAACTCGTCTTCCGCGGTGAGTGCCGGGCCTCCGACCTCGCCCACCACCGGATCGTCGACGCGTCCGTGGTGAGCCGCCAGGTCGGGCAGCTGGAGCACGCCGGCCTGATCACCCGTCGCCCCGACCCCGCCGACCGGCGAGTAGCGCTGCTGCGCGTCACGGCCGAGGGGGAACGCGCGGTGGCAGAGCTGGAACGCCGGAAGGCGGAATGGATCGGCGAGGCGCTGGCCCACTGGGACGACGCCAAGGTGCGCCAACTCGCCGGACTGCTGGGGGAAGCGATGGACGACATCCGTCGCAACACGATCAACGACGGAGTCTGTCTCGCCGACTCCGTGACCAGGGAAGGAACTCGATGACCAGCTCGACGGAGACGGCGCCGGACGCCATAGCGCCGGCCCGCCGGGACGGGGCCGAGGAGCCCGCCGCGGGATCGTCGATGACGCATCGGCAGATCCTGGAGGCGATGTCGGGCCTGATGTTGGCGCTGTTGGTCGCCATCCTCAGCTCGACGATCGTGTCGAACGCGCTGCCCCGGATCATCGCCGACCTCGACGGCACCCAGGGCCAGTACACCTGGGTCGTCACGGCGATGCTGCTCACCTCGACCGCATCCACCCCGATCTGGGGCAAGCTCTCCGACCTGTTCAGCAAGAAGCTGCTCTACCAGCTGGCCATCACGATCTTCACGGTCGGCTCGGTGCTCGGCGGTTTCGCGCAGTCGATGGAGACGCTCATCGGCTTCCGCGCCCTGCAGGGCATCGGGATGGGCGGCCTGCAGGCGCTGATCCAGGTCGTGATCGCGGCGATGGTCTCGCCGCGCGACCGCGGCCGCTACAGCGGCTACATCGGCGCCACCTTCGCGGTCGCCACGGTCAGCGGGCCGCTGGTCGGCGGCCTGATCGTGGACACCTCGTGGCTGGGCTGGCGCTGGTGCTTCTGGGTGACCGTGCCGATCGCGGTGATCGCGTTCATCGTGCTGGGCCGGACGCTGAAGCTGCCGGTCATCAAGCGGCCGGTCAAGATCGACTGGTTCGGCGCGCTGTTCCTGGTCGGCGGGGTGAGCCTGCTGCTGGTGTGGGTCTCGCTGGCCGGCAAGCAGTTCGAGTGGTGGTCGGCGGAGACCGTGACCTACGTCGGCGGCGGTCTGCTCGCCCTGATCATCGCGGTGATCATCGAGACCAAGGTCAGCGAGCCGATCGTGCCGCTGCGGATGTTCCGCAACCCGACGGTCACGATGGCCACCATCGGCACCGTCGCGGTCGGCACCGCGATGTTCGGCGGCTCGGTGTTCCTGGGCCAGTACTTCCAGATCGCGCGCAGCTTCACCCCGACCACCGCGGGGCTGATGACGCTGCCGATGGTCGGCGGCCTGTTCATCTCCTCGACCGTGTCCGGCCAGATCATCTCCCGGGTCACCGGCAAGATCAAACCGTTCCTGGTGATCGGCTCGATCGTGATGATCGCGTCGATGTGGCTGCTGAGCACCATGGACCACGAGACGAACCTGGTGCTCGTCGGCGTCTACCTGTTCCTGATGGGCATCGGCGTCGGCATGCTGATGCAGAACCTGGTCCTGGCGGTGCAGAACACCACCAGCGGCAAGGACATGGGTTCGGTGACCTCGGTCGTGACGTTCTTCCGGACCCTCGGCGGCTCGGCGGGCGTCTCGGTGCTGGGCGCGGTGCTGGCCACCCAGGTGTCGGACTACATCATGCAGGGCCTGGCGAAGATCCCCGGCATGCCGAAGGCGGCCGGATCGGGCGGCGGCTCGCTGGACGTCAACCACCTGCCGGAACCGGTGCAGTCCATCGTGCGGGCGGCCTACGGCGACGCGATCGGCGACATCTTCTTCGTCTCCGCGTGCGTCGCGGTGGTCACCTTCCTCGCGGTGATCTTCATCCGCGAGACGCCGCTGCGCACCACGATCGACAGTCATGAGGAAAGGGAGGCGGCAGCAGTGGCCGCGCACGACGACGCTGTGGACAACCTCACTCGGCCTGTGGACAACTCGGCCGCGATGCTTCCCGCGACGAACGGCTCTGCCCAGGTTGGGGGCCTCGGGCCGCGGCCAGCGCGACTGACCGCCGAGCCTGTGGACAACTCTGTGGATGGTCGCTCGGATGCCTGGTCAGAGCCGGTTGCGCCGCGTCGCTACGCGACCAACGGCAAGCACCTGGCGGGCGAGTTGACGAGCCCGGTCGACGGCGGCGGGCTGTTCGTGCACGGCACCGTCCAGGACTCGGTCGGCACGCCGGTCGCCGGTGTTGTGCTCACCCTCACCGACGCCAACGGCCGGCAGGTCGAGCGCGCCCGCACCGACCACGACGGGCAGTTCCAGCTCGCGGTCGGCCACGGCGGCACCTACGTGCTGATCGCCTCCGGCGGCAGCTACCAGCCGACCGCCTCGATGGTCGTGGTCGGCGACCGCCCGGTGCGCCACGACGTGCAGCTGCTCGGCGCAGGGCGGCTGACCGGCCTGGTGCACGTCGGCGGGCAGGGCGTCGCCGGGGCGATGGTGGTGCTCACCGACGTCCGCGGCGAGGTGGTCGCCAGCGCCAGCGCCGGCACCGGACCGGACGGGCACTACGTGTTCGCGGACCTGGTCGGCGGCTCCTACGCGCTGACCGTCACCGCGCCCGGCTACCGGCCGGTGGCGAACTCGGTCACCGTGACCGACGGCGAGCAGTCCGCTCTGGACGTCGCGTTGCAGTCCGGCACGCAGCTCAGCGGCGTGGTCCGGTCGGCGAACCTCGGCGTCGCGGTGGCGGATGCGCGGGTGACGCTGCTGGATTCCGGCGGCGCGGTCGTCGGCGCGGCCACCACCGACATCGACGGCAATTACACCTTCACCGACCTGCCCGACGGCGAGTACACGGTGATCGCGACCGGCTACCCGCCGATCGCCACCTCGCTGCGGCTGTCGGGCGAGCAGAGCACGCACGACGTCGAGCTCGGCTACCCGCAGGCCGACTGACCAGCGGTCGTGAGTGCTCGCTCCGGTTCTTACCGGAACGACCACTCACGACCTGAACGAGAGCGCGCGGATCGGGCTCCGGCCGGTCGTGAGTGCTGACTCCGGTTCTTACCGGAACTGCCACTCACGAGCGGCTGGTGATCCGCAAGCCACGGAGGAGATGTTCTAGATGGATCTCGGCCAACAGCAGGCCGAAGCGCCCGGCGTCGCCGCCGCATCGGGCGCGGTCACCGCGACGGTGCGCGGCGGCGACGGCTGGCCGGTGCCGGAAGCGGTGCTGACCGTCATCGACGGCACCGGCACGCAGGCCGCGAGGGTGCAGGGCGACGCGCAGGGCTCGGTGGTCGCATCCGGGCTGAGGGCCGGCGCCTACACCGCGATCGTCACGGCGGTCGGGCACGAACCGGTCGCCCGGACGACGCTGGTGCACGACGGGACGGCGGCCACCCTCGGCGAAGTGGAGCTGCGCCGGGTCGGCGGGGCCGACCTGCCGGCGCCCGGGGTGTGGCGGATCGACCCGGTGCACTCGTCGATCCAGGTCACCGCCAAGCACCTGGGCATCAGCAGCATCCACGGCCGGTTCAACGAGTTCGCCGGCGAGGTGCGCATCGGCAACCCGGTTGAATCGTCCACAGTGGATGTCCGGATCGCCGCGGCCAGCATCGACACGGCCAACGGGATGCGCGACGACCACCTGCGCAACGCGGACTTCCTGGACGTGGAGCGGCATCCCGAGATCACCTTCCGGTCCACCGGGCTGCGCCCGCGCGGCGGCGACCGCTGGGACCTCGACGGCGAGCTGACGCTGTGCGGGCTGACCCGGCCGGTGCGGCTGGACACCCGGTTCTCCGGCGTGGGCCCGGACCCGTGGGGCGGCACCCGGGCCTCGGCGACGGCGACCACCCAGCTGCGCCGCGAGGACTTCGCGATGACGTTCAACCAGGCCCTGCAAACGGGAATCGCCGCGATCGGCACCACGCTGAAGGTGGAGATCGACATCCAGGCCGTCCGCGAGGACTGACCTCCGGGGGCGTCAGGTGGCCGCGGGTTCGGGGACCCGCGGCCACCGGTGTTTCGGCGGCCCGAAGGTTTCCGCGGCACTTCGCTCGTGAGCACTTTGGATCGCTATGGCGCTCCAAAGTGCTCACGAGCATCTAACGGCAGATTTCCTCGTGCGTCAGACCTTTTCGAACTTGCGGACCTCGCCGGTGCGCAGCTTCTCCCGGTAGGACGCCAGTTCCCGCTTCACCACCGGGACCATGATGTACAGGCCGATGATGTTGAACAGGGCCAGCGCGAAGAGCACCGCGTCGGCGAAGTTCAGCACGCCGCCCAGCGTCAGCACCGAGCCGACCACGGTGAACAGGCAGAACACCACGTTGTAGATGCGCTCGCTGGTTTTGCCCTTGCCGAAGAGGAACAGCCACGCCCGCTGCCCGTAGTAGCCCCAGGTGATGATCGTGGAGATGGCGAACATCGCGACGGCCAGCGTGAGGACGTAGGGGAACCACGGCAGCACCGTGGCGAAGGACTCCGAGGTGACCGTGACGCCGTCCGGGGTTTCGCCGCCGGCCAGCACCTGCTGCTGGGCGTCCACCCAGAACTGCGTCTTGGCGATGACGATGGTCAGCGCCGTCATGGTGCAGACGATCACCGTGTCGATGAACGGCTCCAGCAGCGCGACCAGGCCCTCGGTGGCCGGGTGCTTGGTGCGCACCGCCGAGTGCGCGATGGGTGCCGAGCCGAGCCCCGCCTCGTTGGAGAAGGCGGCGCGCTGGAAGCCGACGATCAGCACGCCGATCATCCCGCCGAACCCGGCCTCCGGGGTGAACGCGCCGGAGATGATCTCGCCGACCGCCGCGGGCACCGCGTCGAAGTTGACGCCGATGACGATCAGGCAGGCGGTGACGTAGATGACGGCCATCGCCGGGACCAGGCGGCTGGTGACGGCGCCGATGGACTTGATCCCGCCGATGATCACGGCGCCGATGATGACCGCGAGCAGGATGCCGAACACCAGGGCCGCGCCGTCGGAGCCGAGCCAGCCGGTGTCGCCGCCGGTGACGTCGCGCAGCTGGGCGAAGGTCTGGTTGGCCTGGAACATGTTCCCGCCGGCGATGGCGAAGAACAGGATCATCACGGCGGCCAGCACGGCGAGCACCTTGCCCAGCACCGAGCCGAACGCGCCCGGGATCCGCTCCGGGATGCCCTTGCGCAGGTAGTGCATCGGGCCGCCGGAGACGGTGCCGTCCGCGGCGATCTCCCGGTACTTCACGCCCAGCGTGCACTCGACGAACTTGGTGGCCATGCCGAGCAGGCCGCAGACGATCATCCAGAACGTCGCGCCCGCGCCGCCGATGGTCACCGCCACGCCGACGCCGGCGATGTTGCCGAGCCCGACGGTGCCGGACAGCGCCGAGGCCAGCGCCTGGAAGTGGTTGATCTCGCCGGGTTCCTTCGGGTCGGTGTACTTGCCCCGGACGAGGTCGATGGAGAGCTTGAACGCGCGGAACTGGATGAAGCCGAAGACGACCGTGAACACCGCGGCGGCGATGACCAGCCAAGCCACGATCCACGGGAAGGTCACGCCGAAGACGGTGATCTCGCCGAAGACGATGTCGAGATCGGGTTGAACACGGTGTTGATCGCGTTCTCGATGTCGGCCAGGGCGCCGGGCTCGGCGGCCAGGACGAGCTGCCCGTCCGGGGGTGATGTGCTGTGGGTCATAGCCGTGTAGCTAAATCGGGTGAAATCACGCAATCAAGCACTTTGTGTGACATTTCTTCTAAAACGACATCTCGGTGTGTCCGAAAGTGAGTCAGCTGACCATTCTTGAGCGGAACTCGCTCAACTTTCCTTACGTTCACCGGGTAACATGATGGGTGCGATAGGACCCGCACGAGCAGCTCGGCCACGAGGTGAGGAATGGACGCGTTCAACCCGACGACGAAGACCCAGCAGGCGATCTCCTCCGCGGTGCAGGCCGCCACGGTGGCCGGCAACCCGGACGTCGACCCCGGACACCTGCTCGGCGCGCTGCTCGCCCAGGGCGACGGGCTGACCGCGCCGCTGCTGACCGCCGTCGGAGCCGACCCGGTGGACGTGCGGCGCGAGCTGGAGCAGCTCGTCAACAAGCTGCCGACCGCCAGCGGCAGCACCGTGTCCGCGCCGCAGCTCTCCCGCGACGCGGTCAAGGCGCTGACGCACAGCCAGCGGCTGGCGACCGAGATGGGCGACGAGTACGTCTCCACCGAGCACCTGCTGGTCGGGCTCGCCGCCGAAGGCGGCCGGGTCGCCGACCTGCTGCGCAAGCACGGCGCGACGCCGGAGGCGCTGACCGACGCGTTCGGCAAGGTGCGCGGCTCGGCGCGGGTGACCAGCCCGGATCCCGAGGGCACCTACAAGGCGCTGGAGAAGTACGGCCAGGACCTCACCGCCCGCGCCCGCAAGGGCGAGCTCGACCCGGTGATCGGCCGGGACGCCGAGATCCGGCGCGTCGTGCAGGTGCTGGCCCGCCGCACCAAGAACAACCCGGTGCTCATCGGCGAGCCCGGCGTCGGCAAGACCGCGATCGTGGAGGGCCTGGCCCAGCGCATCGTCGCCGGTGACGTGCCGGAATCGTTGCGCGGCAAGCGGGTCGTGGCGTTGGACCTCGGTTCGATGGTGGCCGGCGCGAAGTACCGCGGCGAGTTCGAGGAACGGCTCAAGGCGGTGCTCAAGGAGATCACCGAGTCGGCCGGGCAGGTCGTCACCTTCATCGACGAGCTGCACACCATCGTCGGCGCCGGTGCCTCCGGCGAGGGCGCGATGGACGCGGGCAACATGATCAAGCCGATGCTGGCGCGCGGCGAGCTGCGCATGGTCGGCGCGACCACGCTCGACGAGTACCGCGAGCACATCGAGACCGATGCCGCGCTGGAGCGCCGGTTCCAGCAGGTGCTGGTCGGCGAGCCGAGCCCGGAGGACACCGTCGCGATCCTGCGCGGCCTCAAGGAGCGCTACGAGGTGCACCACGGCGTGCGGATCACCGACGGCGCGCTGGTCGCCGCGGCCACCCTGTCCGACCGCTACATCACCGCCCGGTTCCTGCCGGACAAGGCCATCGACCTGGTCGACGAGGCCGCGTCCCGGCTGCGCATGGAGATCGACTCCCGGCCGGTGGAGATCGACGAGGTCGAGCGCGCGGTGCGGCGGCTGGAGATCGAGGAGATGGCGCTGTCCAAAGAGGACGATCCGGCCTCGTTGGAGCGGCTCGCCGCGCTGCGCGCGGAACTGGCCGACCGCCGTGAGAAGCTCTCCGAGCTGACCGCGCGGTGGCAGCAGGAGAAGGAGTCCATCGACAAGGTCCGCGACCTGAAGACGCAGCTGGAGCAGCTGCGCGGCGAGTCCGACCGCGCCGAGCGCGACGGCGACCTCGGCAAGGCCGCCGAGCTGCGCTACGGCCGGATTCCGGCGCTGGAGAAGGAACTCGAAGCGGCCGCGCGGACGCAGTCCGAGCGCAAGGCGATGCTGCAGGAAGAGGTCACCGCGGACGACGTCGCGGACGTGGTCAGCGCGTGGACCGGCATCCCGGCCGGCCGCCTGCTGGAGGGCGAGACCGCCAAGCTGCTGCGGATGGAGGACGCGCTGGAGGCGCGCGTCGTCGGGCAGTCCGAGGCGGTGCGCGCGGTGTCCGACGCGGTGCGCCGGACGCGCGCCGGCGTCGCCGACCCGGACCGGCCGACGGGCTCGTTCCTGTTCCTCGGGCCGACCGGCGTCGGCAAGACCGAGCTGGCCAAGGCGCTGGCCGGGTTCCTGTTCGACGACGAGCGGGCGATGATCCGCATCGACATGAGCGAGTACGCCGAGAAGCACTCGGTGGCCCGGCTGGTCGGCGCGCCGCCCGGCTACGTCGGCTACGACCAGGGCGGGCAGCTGACCGAGTCGGTGCGCCGGCGGCCGTACTCGGTGGTGCTGTTCGACGAGGTGGAGAAGGCGCACCAGGACGTCTTCGACGTGCTGCTGCAGGTGCTCGACGACGGGCGGCTCACCGACGGTCAGGGCCGCACGGTGGACTTCCGCAACACCATCCTGGTGCTGACCTCGAACCTCGGCTCGCAGGCGATCGCCGACCCGAACCTCACCGAGCAGGAGCGCGACGATGCGGTGCGGTCGGTGGTGCGCACGCATTTCAAGCCGGAGTTCCTGAACCGCCTGGACGACGTGGTGGTGTTCCACTCGCTGTCCACGGAGGAGCTGACGTCCATCGTGGACATCCAGGTGGACCGCATGGCCCAGCGGCTCGCCCAGCGCCGGCTGACCCTCGACGTGCAGCCGGCGGCGCGGGACTGGTTGGCGCTCAACGGTTTCGACCCGATCTACGGCGCGCGCCCGCTGCGCCGCCTGGTCCAGTCGGCGATCGGCGACCAGCTCGCCCGGAAGCTCCTGGCCGGCGAAATCCGGGAGGGCGACAAGATCCGGGTCGACACCACGGACGACAACGAATCGCTCACCGTCGACGCCGCCTGAGCTCGTGAGTGATGCTTCCGGTTCTTACCGGAGTGATCACTCACGAGCATGTTCCGCACTGTCGTGAGTGAAGATTCCGGTTCTTACCAGCATGTTCACTCACGACTCGCGGGGGCCGGCGAAGGTGGAGAGCGCCGCGACGGTGACGAAGAGGGCAGCCGTCGCGGTGAAGATCAGCGTCGCCGCGGTCAGGCCGAAGGCGGTGCTGAGGAAGCCCAGGGCCACGCTGGGGACGCTGGCCGACAGGTACGCCACGACGTAGATCAGCGCGGCGGTGCCCGCCCGGTGCTCCGGGGCCGCCAAGCCGGTCAGCATCCGGAAGCCGCCCATGAACACCAGGCCCCAGCCGGTGCCGAGCACCGCCGAGCTGACGAAGAACACCACAGCGCCTTGCCCGAGCGCGGCCGCTGCCACCCCGGCGAGCCCGACGATCATCAGCGGCGCGCCGACCCGCACCGCGCGCCGCGCCGCCCACCCGGACAGCGCCAGCTGGGCGAGCCCGCCGAACCCGGCCAGCGCCGCGACCGCCAAACCGCCCACCAGGTAGGGATTTCCACTGACCAGCCCCTTGGCCACCGACGGCCCGAGGGACATGAACATGCCGCCGACGATCCACGAGGCCAGCAGCGTCGTCGCCATCAGCGCGAACGTCACGCCCTTCCCCGCGGGCACGGTCGGCCGCTGCGGGCGCAGCACCTCGCGCAGCGTGCTGCGGCGCGCGACCGGCTCGGGCATCAGCAGCACGCCCGGGATCGCGAGCACGAAGCCGAGGATCAGCAGCAGGTAGCTGGTCAGCGTCGGCCCGGGCACGAACTGCACCAGAACACCCGCCAGCAGCGAGCCGAGCGCCATGCCCAGCCCGGCGGCGACTCCGTTGATCAGCGATCCGCGGTTCGTGCCCGGGCGCTGGAAGTCCAGCAGGGCGCCGCTGATCGCGCTGGTCGCGATCCCGGTGCCCAGGCCCTGCAGCGCCCGGCCGACCAGCAGCCAGCCGACGCCCGGCGCGACCGCGAGCACCAGCATCGAGGCGATCTCCAGCACGAGCCCGGTCAGCAGCACCGGCCTGCGGCCGATGTGGTCGGACAGCGAACCGAACAGCACCAGCGCGAGCAGGATGACGACCGCGTAGACGGCGAAGACCTCGGTGAGCACCGTGGTGGTGAAGTGCCAGCGCTGCTGGTAGATCGAGTACATCGGGGACGGCGCGGTGGAGGCCATCAGGAACAGGGCGTACAGCGCGCCGATGAACCAGAACGACGCGGGCCGGGACAGCGTGCCGCGGCCGAGGATCGCTCGGGTCCCGCTGCGGGGCTGGACGAGCTCCGTTGTGGTCATGCCTTCCTCTGCTTCCGACGGCCGCGGGTCGGCCTGCTCTCGCAGTCGGCCGCAGCGGAATGGATGATTCCGGTCCGGTCCAACCCGGCAGCGGAATGGATCATTCCGCTGTCCGCGTATGCTGTGGCCATGCCCACACCGGACAGGTCCGCGCGATACGACGACCAGGTCATCGCCGCGGCGCGCGAGGTGTTCGCCGAGCAGGGCTTCGCGGCGCCGATGGCGGAGGTCGCCAAGCGCGCGGGAGTCGGGGTGGCGAGCGTGTACCGGCGCTACCCGAGCAAGCAGGAGCTGGTCGAACAGGTCCGCATCGCCGCGTTCCGGCGGATCATCGGCGAGGCGGAGTCGGCCCGCGCCGAGGAATCCGACCCGTGGCAGGCCCTCGCCCGGTTCATGCGCCGCTGCCTGCGGGAGGGCGCCGGGATCGGCACGGTGCTGCCGCCGATGGACCAGCAGCACACCTATTCCGCGGAGTTCCGCGAGCTGCAGCGGGGCGTCGCGAAGGAGATCGAAGCCCTGGTCGACGCCGCGAAGCGGGCGGGCGAGCTGCGCCAGGACGTGGACTGGACGGACATCCTGCTGCTGCTCAAGCACCTCAACCCGGCGCTGCCGACCAGCGAGGCCCGCCGGGCCGAGCTCCGCGCGCGCTACCTGGGGCTGGTGCTCGAAGGCCTGCGCGCGGGAGGCGCGGAGCTGCCGGGGCCGGCGCCGGACCGGGCCGAGTGGCAGGCCCTCTGCGACAACTTCGCCGTGTCCTGACCGCCGGACGACCGGCTGCCAGAAACCTGTTTCCGCAGGTGTACTTTGTGTCGCTATAGCAGCACAAAGTACACACGGGTTCTGACCAGCCAAAACATCACCTAGCCCAGATGGGCATCGTGCGCCTCAGCGTCCAGCTGGGGCGCTTTTTGCTGTTCAGGGGCCTTTTCGGGGGTCTGGCTTGACGTAGATCATCGAATAGTTATCCTATGGTCGTAGGTAAATAGAGTGATAGGGGAACGGCTTGATCGAGTTCCGCGTCGACAGCGGTACCGGGGTGCCGCCCTATCGGCAGCTCGTGCATCAGGTCGAGCACGCCCTCCGGCTCGGGCAGCTGAAGGTCGGCGACCGCCTGCCCACCGTCAAAGAAGTCGCGAAGAACCTCGTCATCAACCCGAACACGGTGTTGAAGGCGTACCGCGAGCTGGAGCACAAGGGACTGGCCAAGGGCCGTCCCGGGGCGGGCACGTTCATCGAACGGGGCCTGACCGGACTGCCCGCGGAGAAGCAGGCCGAGCTGCGCGCCGGCCTGGAGGAATGGCTGGCCGAAGCGCACCGCGCGGGCATGGACGCCGAAGGCATCGCGGCGATGGTCGCGACGGTGCTGGCTGAATTTCGAATCGAGGAGCGGACTTGAGCAACATCGCGATACGGACCAGCGAGCTGGGCAAGCGGTACCGGCAGAAGTGGGCGCTGCGCGAATGCAACCTCGCGATCCCGGCGGGCCGGGTCGTCGGCCTGGTCGGACCGAACGGCGCGGGCAAATCGACCCTGATGAACCTGCTGGTCGGGCTGCTGCGGCCGACCGAGGGGCAGCTGGAGGTGCTCGGCGAGCAGGTGCAACAGACGACAGTGCTGCACCGGGTCGCCTACATCGACCAGGAGCACACGATGTACCGGAGCTTCCGCGTGCGCGAGATGCTCAAGGCCGGGCGGCTGCTGAACGACGAGTGGGACCAGTCGATCGCCACCGACCGGTTGGCCGAGCTGAACATCCCGCTCGACGCCAAGATCGGCGAGCTCTCCGGCGGCCAGCGAGCTCAGGTCGCGCTCGCGCTGGCGCTGGCTAAGGGGCCGGAACTGCTGATCCTGGACGAGCCCGTGGCCAGCCTGGATCCGTTGGCCCGCCGGGAGATGATGTCCGCGCTGATGGCGGCCAAGGCCGACCGGGACTGCACCGTCGTGCTGTCCTCGCACGTGGTGTCCGAGCTGGAACGGCTCTGCGACTACCTCGTTGTGCTGGACCGCGGCCAGCTCAAGCTGACCGGCGACATCGACGAACTGCTCGACGAGCACCGGGTCCTGATCTCGCAGAGCCCGGCGGCTCCGCCGATGCCCGACGGCGTTGTGCACCGGCACGACGACGGGCAGCGGATTTCCCTGCTGGTGCGCGGGAACGAGCCGGTCGATCCCGGCTGGCTGGTGCAGCGGGCCAACCTGGAAGAGCTGGTCATGCGGTACCTGAGCCTGGCCGCCCCGCCGTTGCTCGGAGCCCGGGAGATCGCGGCATGACCTGGCTGGTGCTCCGCCAGCACCGCGCAGCCCTGGGGGTCTTCGCGGTGCTCTTCCTCGGCGCGGCGGCGGGCTACCTGCTCTTCGGCCGGTTCGGCATGGACGCCCGCACGGTCTACTCCGATGTCTCCGGGTTCGCGCAGGTGATCAGGTACGGCGAGGAATTCGGCCGGTTCCTGCTGGTGCCGCTGTTGATCGGCATGTTCGTCGGCGCGCCGCTGGTGTCCCGCGAGCTGGAGCACAACACCTTCCGCTACGCCTGGACGCAGGGCGTTTCGCGAAGCCGTTGGCTGGCGGCGAAGGTGCTGCTGGCCGGTGGCGCGATCCTGGTGTGCAGCACGATCTTCTCGGGCGCGCACATGATGTGGTTCGCGCCGGTTGCCCCGGATCTGGGCTGGTTCCAGATCTTCAACCAGGGCGTCCCGGTGTTCCCGGCATCCTGCTTGTTCGCGTTCGCGCTCGGGGTGGCCGCCGGGACGGTCGTGAAGCAGACCGTGGCGGCGATGGCGCTCACGCTGTTCGGCGGTGCCGTGGTGTTCATCGCGTTGTCCAGGTTCCGGATGAGTTACATGACTCCGGTGGAGTTGACCGTGCCGTCGAACGGCACTTTCTCCACGGAGCTTCCGGAAAACGCCAAGGACGGCTTCCTCCTTTCCTTCGGCGGCAGCATCGACGAGAACGTATTCACCTTCCACCCCGCCGACCGGTTCTGGCCCTTCCAATTCATCGAAGCCGGAATCTACGTGGTGCTCATCGCCGGTTGCCTGGCCACTTCTTTCTGGTGGCTGCGCCGCAAACTTTCTTGACCTGCAAGGAGAAATCATGTCAGAACGGGTGTCGCTGAATGCTGCCCGGAAAACCCCGGAGGTCCGCTGATGCTCTGGATGACCTGGCGGCAGCACCGGATGGCGCTTTCCGCAACCGCCGTCCTGTTCCTCGCCCTCGCCGGCTGGCTGCTGGTGGTCGGAAGCCAGCTGCGCAGCGCGATGTCCCCGGAACAGCTGGTCGACTGCGTCGGCGTCAGGTATGACTGCGGGCCGTACCTGACGACGATCGCGACCATCGACCAGCTCGACGAAACGCTGCTCCCGCTGCTGCCTGCGCTGGTGGGCATCTTCCTCGGCGCGCCGATGCTTTCGCGGGAGATCGAGCAGCGCACGCTGCGCTACACGTGGGCGCAGGGTATCTCGCGCACGCACTGGCTGCGCACCAAGATCCTGCTCCTCGGCGCATCGGTGCTGCTGGTGAGCTCGGTCTTCTCCGCCGCGTACATGTGGCTCTACCAGCCCGCCGTCGCGACCCGCAGCTGGTTCGATGCGTTTCCCATGGCGTTCCCGGTGTTCCCGGCGATGTGCCTGTTCGGCTTCGCGCTCGGCGTCCTCGCCGGCACGGTCTTCAAGCACATGCTGGTGGGCATGGGAGTCGTGCTGGTGGGCTTCCTCGCCGTCCTGATCCCCATCGCCGCCATGCTGCGGTACTACTACATGGCGCCGGTGCAGATGCCTTCCGACGACTACAAGGTCGCCGACCACGGCATGTTGGTCGACATCTTCTACACCGCTCCCTCGGGTGCGGCGATGGACCTGGGTGCGGCCTGCGTGCAAGCCGGGCTCCCGTGCTCGCCGACCGGATACAGCTCGACGCAGATGGATCAGCTGCGGCAGGCCGGATTCGTCGAGACGTTCGCCTTCCAACCGGGCGCTCGGTTCTGGCCGTTCCAGTTCATCGAGACCGGGATCTTCCTCTGGCTCACTGCGGCGTGCATCGCGCTGACCTTCTGGCTGCTGCGTCGCAAGCACATCTGATCGAAAAGGAGAATCATCATGCGTATTCGCAAGTTGCTCGCTGCTGCCTTCGGTGCGGCGCTGGTCGGGATCGCGACCGCCGGTAGCGCCGGCGCGATCGTCGGCGGCGGCCCCGCCGACGAGCAGTACCCGTTCATGGCGTCGCTGCAGGCGCCCGACGAGCCGAGGTTCCACTGTGGAGCGACGCTGATAGCCGACGAGTGGCTGCTGACCGCCGCGCACTGCGTCGACAGCTTCGAGCCGGCGCAGCTGACCACCCGCGTCGGCAGCCCGGACCGCACCACCGGCGGCGAGGAACGCCGGATCACCGAGAAGGTCCTGCACCCGCAGTACAAGAAGGAGTTCCTGGCGCAGTACGACTTCGCGCTGCTGAAGCTCGACCGGCCCGTCGACCTGCCGGCCGTGCGGATCGCGGACGCCGCCCAGCCGGCGGGCAAGGACACCCGGCTGATCGGCTGGGGCCGGGAGTGCAGCGAGTTCGAGTGCGGCGAGGTCCCGGCCTTCCCGCAGCAGCTGAAGCAGTACGACGCCGAGGTGGGCGACGACGCCGAGTGCGCCAAGACCGACGGCAGCGTCGACACCTGCGTTCGCGCGCCCGGCGGCGGCGAGTCTGTCTGCCAGGGCGACTCCGGCGGTCCGGCGCTGATCCGCGACGCCGCCGGGCGCTGGGAGCAGATCGGCATCACCAGCCGGTTCGGCGGCACCGAGGAGGCGGACGTCTGTGGCGACGAGCCCGACATCTTCGCCGACCCGGTCGCCGTCCGGGACTGGATCGGCCAGACGATCGGTGGCTGAACCACCTGATCGGAGGTGGGGGGGGGGGCGGGGGGAAGCGGCCCCCCCCCCCCGGCATGGGGGTGTGGGAGTT
>NZ_JBFAKG010000108.1:3076-4073 GCF_040655595.1 Saccharopolyspora sp. NPDC050389 | reverse complement strand
GGCCGGGGCACATTGCCCCGGCCGCACCTCTCCGTGAGGTGTTTTCCCAGGTCAATATCAGCCGATGGAGCGGTTCCGCACCGGATGCCCAGGTGATCTTCGTGTTCGGCGATGATCGGACTACCCTGCGCAGTGTGGGCATACCTGCGTGGCTTTGGTTCGTCATCGCCGTCGTCGCCATCGGGGCGGGCGTCGTGCTGCTGATCGCCGACCGATCCCAGCGCGCGTCGAACAACCGGGAGCGACGCCGATGGGCGGCGCTGCGCGGCTGGCAGTTCGCCGAGGTGGACCAGGTCCTGCCGACCCGGTGGGAGCGTGGCGTGCTCGCCCAGTACGGCGGCGTGACGGCCACCGACGTGGTGGCCGGATCCACGTTCACCGCCGACGGGCGACGCCAGGTGTACGTCCTCGATCTCGACGTGAACGGCAAGGCCGCCGCGGTGCTGGCGGCCATCCGCTGCCGCCGGTCCGCCCCGGCCACCATCGAGCTGTGGCTGCCCGACGTCCCGGTGCCGCAGGACTCCGAGCTGGACCTGCTCGGCCCGGTCGGCTCGCGGTACGCGTTCGTCACCGAGGTGGCCGCGGCCCGGCCGTTGGTGACGCCGGATCTGGTGGACGCCACCGAGGAGATCGGCCACGACGTCACGGTGGTGTGGCTGGAGAACGACTGGGTGCTCGCCGCGCTGCACCCCGACGACGCCGACCCGGCGCGCCTGGAGCGGCTGCTGCGCGACCTCGGCGAACTCGCCGACCTGATCGACCCGTTCGACACCGACCCGAACGAAGCGGACGACCTGAGCGTGGCGGAAGAGGTCGCCGAGCCGGAACCCACCTCGAAAACCCAGCGCTGACCGCCAGCGCTTCAAAGTTTCGGCTGGTCACGGGGCCGTGAGTCTTTTGGGCTCCTGCAGCATCGCCTTGCGGCGGTCGCCGAAGCCGGGGGCCTTGACGGCGACCGACTTGAAGGTGCCGCGGATCTTGTTGACGACCAGGGTCG
>NZ_JBFAKG010000108.1:0-3066 GCF_040655595.1 Saccharopolyspora sp. NPDC050389 | reverse complement strand
TTCTGCGGCATCGACGCCGCGATGGACGTGGTGTCCGGCAAGTGGAAGGTGCTGATCCTCTGGGAGCTGCACCCCGTTTCTGCTGGAGCGCCGCTCCGGCGGCCGGGCGTCGTCGGTGTGGGCACGGGTGGTCGGGTCGGGTGAACTCTTCGGTAGGTTCGGGCCATGGCTACCGCACTCGTCACCGGCGCCACCGCGGGCATCGGGCGCGCCTTCTCCCGCCGACTCGCCGCCGAGGGCCACGACATGGTCCTGGTGGCCCGCGACGCCGAACGGCTCGCCGAACTCGCCGATCGCCTGGAGGCCCGGCACGGCGTCCGGGTCGAGGTGCTCTCGGCGGACCTCGCCGACCTCGAGCAGCGCGCCCAGGTCGAGCAGCGCCTCTCCGACCCCGATCGCCCGGTCGACCTGCTGGTCAACAACGCCGGGTTCGGCACGGCCGGGTCGTTCTGGGAAACCACCTCCGCCGAGCTGCAGCGGCAGCTGAACGTCAACGTCGCCGCCGTGCTCGCGCTGACGCACGCCGCGGTGCGCGGGATGCGGGAGCGCGGCCAGGGCGACGTGATCAACGTGTCCAGCGTGGCCGGGTTCTTCCCGGTCGCCGGCTCCACCTACGGGGCGACCAAGGCCTACGTGACCGCCTTCTCCGAAGGGCTGTCGGTGTCGCTGACCGGCAGCGGGGTGCGGGTCATGGCGCTGTGCCCGGGCTTCACCCAGACCGAGTTCCACCAGCGGGCCGGGCTGGAGATGGCCCGGCTGCCCAGGGCGTTCTGGCTGCAGGCCGACCAGGTGGTGCACGAGGCCCTGGCCGACCTGCGCCACGGCAAGCCCGTGTCGGTGCCGGGCGTGCAGTACAAGGCGCTGGTCGCCATCGGCCGGTTGGTGCCGCAGAAGCTCCAGCGCATGATCGTGACGCGCACCGTCCCGGGCCGCACCTGAGCCGCGACCATTACCGCCCACGAGGGCCCGGCACCCGGCCGGTATGCTGAAAACTCGTGGTCAAAGTGGATGAACAGCAGCGCACCGAGCTCGCCCGCCTGGTCCGGGAACTCGCCGTCGTGCACGGTCGGGTCACCCTGTCCTCCGGCAAGGAAGCCGACTACTACGTCGATCTCCGCCGCGCGACGCTGCACCACCAGGCGGCGCCGCTGATCGGCGCTCTGCTGCGCCAGCTCACCGCCGACTGGGACTACGCCGCCGTCGGCGGCCTCACCCTCGGCGCGGATCCCGTCGCCACCGCGATGATGCACGCCGAAGGCCCCGGGCTGGACTCCTTCGTCGTCCGCAAGAGCACCAAGGCGCACGGCATGCAGCGGCTGATCGAGGGCCCGGACGTCACCGGGCGCCGTGTGCTCGCCGTCGAGGACACCTCCACCACCGGCGGCAGCGTTCTCACCGCCGTCGAGGCACTGCGCGCAGCCGACGCCGAGATCGTCGGCGTGGCGACCGTGGTCGACCGCGACACCGGCGCGCGCGAGGCGATCGAGGCTGCAGGGCTGCCGTACCGCTCGCTGCTGGGCCTGGCCGACCTCGGGTTGGCGTGAGCGAGGAGCTCGGTCCCACCGAGTGGGGAACCACCGTTGGCGTCGGCCCCTGGCCGGGCCGGTGGCCGACCGACGAGCGCTACGACCCGGAGCTGCTGGAGCACGGCGACCGGCGCAACGTGGTGGACCACTACCGGTACTGGCGGCGCGAGGCGATCGTCGCCGATCTGGACCTGCGGCGGCACGACTTCCACGTGGCCATCGAGAACTTCCAGCACGACCACAACATCGGCACGGTGGTGCGCACCGCGAACGCCTTCGCCGCGAAGGCCGTGCACATCGTGGGGCGGCGGCGGTGGAACCGGCGCGGCGCGATGGTCACCGACCGGTACCAGCACATCCACCACCACACCGACCTGGAGTCGCTGCGCGGCTACGCGGCCGAGCACGACCTGGCGCTGGTGGCGGTGGACAACACCGCCGGCGCGGTGCCGATCGAGCGGACGGCGCTGCCGCGCCGCTGCGTGCTGCTGTTCGGCCAGGAAGGCCCTGGCCTGCGGGAGGACTCGCGGCACGGCGCGGACCTGGTGGTGTCGATCGCGCAGTTCGGGTCGACCCGCTCGATCAACGCCGGCGTCGCGGCGGGCGTCGTGATGCACACCTGGATCGAGCAGCACGCCGATCTCGCCGACGCCTGGTGATCCGTCTCGGGGCCGTGCCGTCGCCGGCCACCGATGAGTTCTTCGACCTGGCGTGGTCTGTTCAGGTAAGCCGCGAACAGACCACGATCAGTTGGGGGAACCCATGACCACCAACGCGCTTCCGCCCGTAGTCGACGCCGACACCTGGCAGCGCCAGCTCGACGAGCTGCGCGCCCGGGAGAAGGCCGCGACCCGGGAGCTCGACGCGATCGCCGCGCAGCGCCGCCGCATGCCGATGGTCGAGATGCCCGACTACACCCTCGAGGGCGAGGAGGGGCCGGTTCGGCTGGCGGACATCTTCGACGGCGAGTCGCAGCTGATCGTCTACAACCACATGTGGTTCCCGGGCAAGGAATGGCAGTGCGGGGGCTGCACCGGGTTCACCTCGCAGTTCACCCGGCTTGAGTTCCTGAACAACTACGACGCCCGGTTCGTCATCGTCACCCAAGGCCCGATCGACGAGGCGCTCGCCTACAAGCGGCGGGTCGGGAACGAGATGCCCTGGTATTCCACGGCGAACAGCACGTTCGGCTCCGACGTCGGCGCACCGCCCGGCGGAGGATTCGCCGTCAACGTGTTCCTGCGCGACGGCGACACCGTCTACCGCACCTGGCACACCAATGGCCGCGGCACCGAGCAGCTCAGCTACACCTTCGCGCTGATCGACCTGCTGCCGTACGGGCGGCAGGAGGAGTGGCAGGACTCGCCCGAGGGCTGGCCGCAGGAGCCCGCCTACAGCCGGTGGTCCGGCTCCGAAGACATCGCCGCGCTCTACGGACCGGACGAACCCTGATCCGGCCCGGCGCCCTGGTGCCGAAGGGCCAGATCGCGCTCGGAGAACTCGCCGAAGAGCAGCGGGAGCACGCGCTGGCGCTGATCTG
>NZ_JBFAKG010000107.1:3968-30715 GCF_040655595.1 Saccharopolyspora sp. NPDC050389 | reverse complement strand
AGCCCCGACGCGTCGTATTGGTCATACGTGTGTCGGGGATCCCACAGCCGAGAAGGCCTCAGTAACTCCCGCAGGGGGGCCGCTACCCGCACCGCACCGCAAAACAAGTTTGGAAACAGCCTCTATAGCAGCACAAAACACTCACGGCACCTGGTCGGCGGAAATGGGGCGTCAGCTTTCGGTGGCCGCGTTGCGGGCGTCGGCGAGGCTCCGCAGGATCGGGTACACCAGCACGATGCCGACCGAGCCCCACACCAGGCCCGTGACCCGGAGCTCCCCCACCTGCAACGTCAGGTTGCCGACCCCGGCGATCACCGCGGTGCCCAGCACCACCAGGTTCACCGGATCCGCGAAGTCCACCTTGGCGTCCAGCCAGATCCGCGCCCCGACCAGCGCCAGCAACCCGAAGAGCACCAGCGTCGCGCCACCGAGCACGCCGAGCGGAATGGTGTTGATCAGCGCGCCGAGCTTCGGCGAGAACGACAGCACGATCGCGCCCACCGCGGCGACCAGGCAGGCCGCCGTCGAATACACCCGCGTCGCCGCCATGACCCCGATGTTCGCCGCGTAGCTGCTCAGCGCCGAGCCGCCCGCCGCGCCGGCCAGCGTGGTGGCCAGGCCGCCGCTGATCAGCGCGTCCCCGACGTACGGGTCGAGGTTGCGGTCGCTCATCGCGGCGACCGCCTTGACGTGCGCGACGTGCTCCGCGACCAGCACGATCACCAGCGGCAGCACGAACGGCATCACCGAGATGTGCGCCTGCGGGGCGATCAGCTGGGGCAGCCCGAACCAGGGCGCGGCGGCCAGCTCGTCGATCCGTTCCGGGACGAGATCACCGGCCATCGCGGCGTAGCTCCACCCGACCAGCACCCCGATCAGCACCGCGGCCCGCCCGGCCATGCCCCGGCTGATGACCGTGAGCAGCACGATCGTGCCGAGCGTCAGCGCCGCGGGCATGCGCTGCTCGCCGAACGAGGACACCGACTGCGGCGCGAGGCTGAGCCCGATCATCAGCACGACCGCACCCGTCACCACGGGCGGCATCGCGGACTCCAGCAGCCGCACGCCCAGCGCCTTGACCGCCACGCCGACGGCCATCACCACCAGACCGACCGCCACGATCCCGCCGAGCAGCGCGGCCGGGCTCGCACCGGCCTCGTCCGCGGCCGCGCCCAACGGCACCACGAACGCCACCGACGCGCCGAGGTAGGTGGGCACCCGGTTCCGGGTGAGCAGCAGGAACAGCAGCGTGCCGATGCCGGAGAACAACAGCGTGGTCGTCAGCGGGAAGCCGGTGAGCAGCGGCACCAGCGTCGTGGTGCCGAACATCGCCAGCAGGTGCTGCAGCCCGAATCCGATGGTCAGCGGCCAGCTGAGGCGTTCCTCGGAGGCCACGACGGCATCGCGCACCAGGCGTCGACCGTTGCCGTGCACGGTCCACAACGCCACATCGTCCTCCCCCGAGCCGCCCGGTCGGGCGAGGCCCTGCCACGGCATGTGATGACGATTGGAAGATTACTATTTCGCATCACACAATCAAGCCAACCCGCTCGGCTGATCAACGAAACGTCGACTACCAGCAGTGATATCGGCTCGGCGTGTCGCGTCAGGGCCGGTCGGATCGGCGCTGCGGGTCCGCGCCGGGCCCATCCGGCCCGAAGAGCTCCCGCAATCCGGCGGCCAGCCCGGCCAGCCGATCGGTGGCGTCCTGCATCAGGTACTTCTGCTCCGAAGCGCCGCTCGCGGCCACGGCTCGCCCCGCGGCGGCGACCAGACCGCCGTACCCGTCTAGGCCTTCGTCCAACTCCTCGCGCAGCCGCTGCACATCAGCCCGCAACGCGGGCTTCTGCGCCTCCGGCGCGTGCGGGATCGCCGCCTCCACGGCGACGAGCCGCTCCGCGACGCGCCGCAGCTCCGCTGCCGCGCTGTCCGCGGTGCCCCGCGCGTCGGCTGCAGCGCTACCCGCGCCCGCCGACGTCAGCTGCGCCAACGCGCGGTGCAGGCTCTGCTCCGCATCGCGCAGCCGCTGCATCGGCTCCCGCGCCGCCGACCCCTGCGAGGGCAGCGCCGCGGGCTCCGGCTGCGGCTCGGGTAGCGGTGTCTTCATGAGCCGCCGGTACTTCAGTCCCACGTTGACCGCGCCCACGCCGCTGACGACGGCGATGCCGCCGAGGCCGAGGGTGCTCACGTCCTGCAGGAACCATCCCATGTCGCCCAGCGCGGCCCACATCCCCGGCAGGGTCGCCGAGGCGGCCGCGCCGGCGCCGAACACGCCGGCCGAGGCCGCGCTGCCCACCGCGGTCCGCTTCGCCCGCTTGCGCTGCCGCAGCAACCGAGCCCGCGGGTCGCGCCAGTTGGCGAACTTCCGTCGCACCTCGGAGAAGAGCGGGCCGCGCAACTGTTCCAGCGCGGCCTCGCCCAACTGCGTCAGTTCCTGTTTGCGGGACTTCACATCTCGCTCGCTCAGGCTTGGCCGGCTTGCGGATTCTGCTGTTGCTGGGGCTGGGTCGCCGGCTCACCGGCCGCCTGCGAACCACCGGCGATCTGCTGCTGCTGGCCGCCCGTCACCTGCTGCTGCCCCGAGCCCGAGCCCATCGAGGCGCGCAGCTGCGCGAGCCGGCTGGCGCCAGCGGCGTCGACGGACGCCTGCTGCACCTCCAGCATCCGGCCCTGCACGCTGTTCTGCGCCAGCTCCGCCTCGCCCAGCGCGGTGGTGTAGCGGCGCTCGATCTTGTCCCGGACCTCTTCCAACGAGGGCGTGTTGCCCGGCGCGGAGATCTCGGTCATCTGCCGCATCGACGAGGAGACCTGCTCCTGCATCTTGGCCTGCTCCAGCTGGCTGAGCAGCTTGGTGCGCTCGGCGATCTTCTGCTGCAGGATCTGCGCGTTGCGCTCCACCGCCTGCTTCGCCTGTTCGGCGGCGCCCAGCGACTGGTCGTGCAGCGTCTTGAGGTCTTCGACGCCCTGCTCTGCGGTGACCAGCTGGCTGGCCAGCTGGGTGGCGGTCTCCTCGTACCTCTGCGCAGTCGCCTCGTCGCCGTTGGCGCGCGCCTGGTCGGCCATCACCAACGCCTGCTTGGCCGAGGACTGCAGCTTCTCGACCTCGCCGAGCTGCCGGTTCAGCTTCATCTCCAGCTGGCGCTGGTTGCCGATCACGGAAGCGGCCTGCTGGGAGAGGCTCTGGTGCTGCTTCTGGGCTTCCTCGATGGCCTGCTGGATCTGTACCTTCGGATCGGCATGCTCGTCGACCTTCGACGAGAACGCCGCCATGAAGTACTTCCAGGCCTTCACGAACGGGTTGGCCATCTCCTCCGCCTGCCTTCTTCTGTGCTCGGCTGCCCCATGCCGACACGACCGCACCGGGCGTGCCCGCTGGGTCCATCGTGTCAGGTAGTCGTGTCGGCTTCCACCAAACACGGTAGTTCGCCGGGATTTACCCGGAGCTACGACCCAAGATCGAACCAGAACGCCGCCGCCGCCCGACCACCGGGCCCCGAAAACGGTCGTGAGTGCTAAACCGGGCATATACCCGGTTCGGCACTCACTTCCCGCTGCTTCTCAGGGCTGTCTTTGAAGTGGCGAAGCCACTTGGCCCACGCACGCAACTTGCACCGCCGCGGGTTCTCAGGCTGTACCCGCCCGAAGGGGCTCTCGGCGAGGCCAGTCCCCGACGTGGTGAATTGGCATTCATGATGTCGGGGATCCCACAGCGAGAAGGCGACCGTAATTCCCGCAGGGCGCCGCCACCCGCACCGCCACGCAGAACGAGTTAAAGAACAGTCATCACGCCGCCACGACTACGCCGCCGGGTTTGCGCACCGGCGCGCTGATCCGCTGGCTGAGCATTGGCTGCAGCCGGTCCGCGCAGGCGCGCGGTTCGGCGTCCGTTCCGGCTTCGGCGCCTGCCAGCTGCTGCTGGGCCAGTTCGGCGTCGGAGAGCTCGGTGCCGATCAGGCTGGGCACCAGGCGGCCGCCGTCGATCTCCGCCGCCGTGGCCTGCTCGACGACCGACGACGGCACCAGCAGCGTCTCGTCGAGGTCGCCGGCCACGGTGACCAGGAGCTCCGGCAGCGGCAGGTCCAGGGCGTCGCAGATCGAGGCGAGCAGTTCGCTGGACGCCTCCTTGCGGCCCCGTTCCACCTCGGAGAGATATCCGAGGCTCACCCGGGCAGCGCGCGAAACGTCCCGCAAGGTCCGAGACTGTGCGGTCCGGGCGCGGCGCAGTCGTTCACCGACCGCCTCCCGCAACAATACGGTCATCGCGCGCCTCCCTTCCTTCGTCGCCTACCGCGTGCACCACGCGTGAACGCCACCTACGTTACTCATCCGAGGGCCCGAACGAGAACGATCGCCCACAAGTCCGCCGAGGGCGAACGCGCAGTGACCGTTTCCGGGCGCCGCCTTCTGCCAGCGCACAGCACCCCGTTGAATCAACGCAGCAGATCCGCGAAGTGTTCCAGCGCCACCCGAACGGCCGCAGCCCGCACGGCGTGCCGATCGCCGTCGAGGCGCACCGAGTGCACTGTTGTGCCGTCCGGCCCCGCGAATCCGAGGTGCACCGTGCCCGGCGGCACGCCATCCTGCGGATCGGGCCCGGCCACGCCGGTCAGCCCGATGCCCCAGTCCGCGCCGCAGCGCCGCCGGGCGCCGTCGGCGAGCATCTCCGCGACCTTCGGGTGCACCGCGCCGTGCGCCGCGAGCAGATCGCGATCGACCCCGGCCAGCTCCGCCTTCAGATCGGTCGCGTAGACGATCAGCCCGCCGCGGACCACGTCGCTGGCCCCGGGCACGTCGGTCAGCACGGCGGACATCAGCCCGGCCGTCAACGACTCCGCGGTCGCGACCGTTTCACCGCGCCGCCGCAACGCTTCGAGCAGGTCTGCCACCTGCGACAACGACAGTCCGATCTGATCGACGATCACGCGCCGACCTTGGCCCGGCCGGCGGCGCGCAGCCGCACCGCGCGCACGACGTAGTCGAGCCCGGTGACGACCGTGGCGACCAGCGCCGCGCCCATCACCACCCAGCGCGGCACGTCGGCCCAGCTACCGAGCGGCAGCAGGTAGAAGCCGATGGCGATGGCCTGCAGCAACGTCTTGACCTTGCCGCCGCGGCTGGCCGCGATGACGCCGTGCCGGATCACCCAGAACCGCAGCAGCGTGACGGCCACCTCGCGGCCGATGATCACCCAGGTGACCCACCAGCCCAGGTCGCCGAGCAGGCTCAGCCCGACCAGCGCGGCGCCGGTCAGCGCCTTGTCCGCGATGGGGTCGGCGACCTTGCCGAAGTCGGTGACCAGGCCGCGTTTGCGGGCCAGGTCGCCGTCGATGCGGTCGGTGATGGAGGCGATCGCGAACACCGCGGCGGCGATCCACCGCCACAACGTGTCGTGCCCGTCGTCCCAGAACAGCGCGACGAGGAAAACCGGCACCAGCGCGAGCCGGGAAACGGTCAGGATGTTGGCGATGTTGACCAGCGGCACAGGCTCGGACCGCGCCCCGGTCGGGTTCGCCGCTGCGGAGTCGGACGTCGCGCCATCGGCCATCATGGCTGCTCCCCGGGCCTGTTCTGCGCGGGCGTGCTGTCGATCGGGCGCACCACGAGGTCCACGCCTTCGCTGTCCACCACCTGGCAGAGCAGCACATCGCCCACGTTGACCTCTCCAGGATCGGTGACGAGGCATTCCCCGTCCACCTCCGGTCCCTGGTGGTCTGCGCGGCCGACGCACTCCTCGTCGCTGACGCGCTCGACGAGCACCCGCACCTCGGTGCCGATGCGGTCCTCGGCGCGCTGCGCGATCAGCTCGTCGACCAGGTCGGAGAGCTGCTCGACGCGCTCGTCGACGACGTCCGGGTCGATCTTGCCGTCGAAGCCGGCGGCCTCGGTGCCGTCCTCGTCGGAGTAGCCGAACACGCCGATGGCGTCCAGCCGCGCCCGGGTGAGGAAGTCCTGCAGCTCGGCGAAGTCGTCCTCGGTCTCGCCGGGGAAGCCGACGATGACGTTGCTGCGGATGCCCGCCTCCGGGGCGAGCTCGCGGATCTGCTCGATGAGCGCCAGGAACGACTCGGTGGAGCCGAACCGGCGCATCCGGCGCAGCACCGACTCGCTGGAGTGCTGGAACGAGAGGTCGAAGTACGGCGCGACGCCGGGAGTGGTGGCGATGGTCCGCACCAGGCCGGGCCGGGTCTCGGCGGGCTGCAGGTAGGAGACCCGCACCCGATCGATGCCGTCGATGGCGGCGAGCTTCGGCAGCAGCACCTCCAGCGCCCGCGCGTCGGCCATGTCCTTGCCGTAAGAGGTGGAGTTCTCGCTGACCAGGAACAGTTCCTTCGCGCCGTGCTCGGCCAGCCAGGCGGCCTCGCCCAGAATCTCTTCCGGCGGCCGGGACAGGAAGGAGCCGCGGAAGGACGGGATGGCGCAGAACGAGCAGCGCCGGTCGCAACCGGAGGCCAGCTTCAACGCGGCGACCGGCGAGTCGTCGAGCCGGCGGCGCGCCACCGCGCGGGCGGCCGGAACCCAGCCGTGGCCGGGCACCGCGACCTCGGCGGCCGCGGCGGGCCGGGCGACCGGGGTGATCGGCAGCATCTTGCGCCGGTCCTGCGGCTGGTGCGACTGAATGGCGTGCCCGGCGACGACGTCGTCGAGCCGGTCGGCGAGCTGGGCGTAGTGGTCGAAGCCGAGCACCGCGTCGGCCTCGGGCAGGTGCTCGGCGAGCTCGGCGCCGTAGCGCTCGGCCATGCAGCCGACGGCGACCACCTTCGCGCCGGTGTCGGCGGCGGCGAGCAGCGTGTCGACGGAGTCCTTCTTCGCGGATTCGACGAAGCCACAGGTGTTGACCACCACGACGTCGGCCTCGTCGGCGTCGACGAGATCCCAGCCGCGACCGTGCAGGTTTCCGGCTAGCTCTTCGGAATCGACCTCGTTGCGGGCGCAACCGAGCGTGACCATGGCGACTCGGCGGTGATTTTGCTCGGTTGACATGCGAGGAGCGTAACGTCCCGGCCGCCGCGGCCTGCGCACGAGCCCGCCAGGCGAAAACCCTGCCGTGGTCAAGATTACGGCCGCCCGGCGACCACTCCAACCCGTAGTTGGCTAGGCTTGCCTAATATGACTGCTCTCGTCGAGGTGCGCCCGGCCCGAGTCCGCGACGCCCGCACGATCAAGGCGTCGATCGACCACTACGCGGGAAAAGTGGTGCTGGGCAAGGAACTCGTCACGCTCTACGAGGGCATCCAGGAATTCTGGGTCGCCGAGCAGGCAGGCGAGATCGTCGGTTGCGGCGCGCTGCACGTGCTCTGGGAAGACCTCGCCGAAATCCGCACCGTCGCGGTCGACCCGATGGCCAAGGGCCGCGGCATCGGCCACGCGCTCGTGGCGCGCCTGGTCGCCACCGCCGGCGAGCTGGGCCTGTCGCGGATCTTCGTGCTGACCTTCGAGACCGAGTTCTTCGGCCGCCACGGCTTCCTGCCGATCGCCGACGCCCCGGTCCCACCCGACGTCTACGACGAGATCCGCCACTCGCCGGACGAAGGCGTGGCGCAGTTCCTGGATCTCGCGCACGTGAAGCCGAACACCCTCGGCAACACGCGCATGCTGCTGCGACTGGGCGCGTGACGCGCGGAGAATACGCATGCCGCGGCTGGATCGCGGCGCTACGATGCTCACATGAATGACTATGCGTCATCGGCGATAACGATTCGGCGGGCTCGGATCGCCGACGTGCGGACGATCAAGTCCCTGGTCGACGCCTACGCGGGCGAAGTGCTGCTGGCCAAAGAACTCGTCACGCTCTACGAGGACATCCAGGAGTTCTGGGTCGCCGAGCTCACCGAACCGGACGGCCCGAGCCGCGTCGTCGGCTGCGGCGCGCTGCACGTGCTCTGGGAAGACCTCGCCGAAATCCGCACCGTCGCGGTGGATCCGGCGGTGAAGGGTCGCGGCATCGGCCACCGCCTCGTGCACCAACTGGTCGACCTCGCCCACGAGCTGGGCCTGTCCCGGGTGTTCGTGCTGACCTTCGAGACCGAGTTCTTCGGCCGCCACGGCTTCCGCACCATCAACGGCGCCCCGGTCAGCCCGGATGTCTTCGAGGAGATGCGCCGCTCGGTCGACGCGGGCGTGGCGGAGTTCCTCGACCTGGCCAACATCAAGCCGAACACGCTCGGCAACACCCGAATGCTCCTCGAACTGACCTGACGCGCGGAGCAGCGGAGAATCGTCAAGGAGATCCACATGAAGCGTGGCTCGGTCGCGCTACCACCCGTCGTCGCCGAAGACGAGGTCTACGCCTGACAGGTGTGACCGCCGGACAACGGAATTCGCCGATTCCAGCACCAGACCACGTGGATCCCTCAGCTCCCGATCGGGTTAATTCCTGAACCAGCGTTCTCGTGCAGGTTGCTCAACCTTCCCGCAGACACCACCTGCAACGGTTATAACACGGGGAGTGATCCGTTCGGCCCGAGGAGACCAGCCGTGGAACGTTCCCCCGCTCGCCGTGGCTTCTTCACCTGCGCCGCCGCTGCCGGCGCGCTGTTGCTCACCGCCGGCACCGCGCACGCCGACCTCAGCCAGACCCGGCTGCGGGCGGTGACCGACGAGTACCTGTACGAGACCTCGCTCGACGCGTTCACCGAAACCCGCGCCGAGCAGCCCTACTCGGATCAGCTCGACTGGTCCTCCGACGGCTGCTCGATGTCGCCGGACAAGCCGCTGGGCTACAAGTTCCGCACCAGCTGCGATCGGCACGACTTCGGTTACCGCAACTACAAGAAGCAGGACCGGTTCAGCGAGGACAACCGCAAGAAGGTCGACGACAACTTCAAGGCCGACATGTACTCGGTCTGCGGCAGCGACGTGGTCTGCAAGGGCACCGCGAACATCTACTACTACGCGGTACGCGAGTTCGGTGGGACGACCGGTTCCACCGCCGAGGCCGTCGAACTGGCGCAGGTCAAGCCGGTGTTCTCCGGCAGCGGATCGCTGCTGGAGTACCACGCGGTCAACGCCATGGGTGGGACCGTGCGACTCGGCGCGAACGGCTGAGCACCGAGCGCGGTCGGCGAAGGGCGCGTCCGAGCGGGACGCGCCCTTCGCCGTCTTCGCCGGGTTTTTCCGCCACAGCGAAAAGGTAATGTGCCCTTCGCGCCCCGGCGCACGGCGAGAAGGGAACACGAATGGTCAAGCGGCAACTACCGCGCTGGTCCGAACTGCGTCCGTTGCTGCGGGTCAAGCCCCCGCAGCTCAACACGACCGAGCGGCGCCTGTCGGCCGCCCACTCGATCGCCGACCTGCGGGCCATCGCCCGTCGCCGGACGCCCCGCGCCGTGTTCGACTACACCGACGGCGCCGCCGAGGCGGAGATCAGCCTGCGCCGCGCCCGGCAGGCCTTCCGCAACGTCGAGTTCCGCCCCTCCGTGCTCCAGGACGTGTCCAAGGTGGACACCAGCACGACGGTGCTCGGCGAGCGGTCCGAGCTGCCGTTCTCCTTCGCCCCCACCGGTTTCACCCGCATGATGAACCACGAGGGCGAGCCCGCGGTGGCCCGCGTCGCGGAACGCGCCGGCATCCCCTACGCGCTGTCCACAATGGGCACCACCTCCATCGAGGACGTGTCCGCGGCGGCGCCGGGCGCCCGCAAGTGGTTCCAGCTCTACCTCTGGCGAGACCGCGAGGCCAGCCGCGAGCTGGTGCAGCGCGCCCAGGCCGCCGGATACGAGGCGCTGATGCTCACCGTCGACACGCCGGTCGGCGGCGCGCGCCTGCGCGACGCCCACAACGGCCTGACGATCCCGCCGGAGCTGACGCTCAAGACGATCGCCGACGGCGCGATGCACCCGGCGTGGTGGTTCAACCTGCTCACCACCGAGCCGCTGTCGTTCGCCTCGTTCAAGCACTGGTCCGGCACCGTGCAGGAACTGATCAACTCGATGTTCGACCCGTCGCTGAACCTCGCCGACCTGGAGTGGCTGCGGGAGCTGTGGCAGGGGCCGCTGATCGTCAAGGGAATCCAGAACGCCGACGACGCCCGGCGCGTGGTCGAGCGGGGCGCCGACGGCGTGGTGCTGTCCAACCACGGCGGGCGGCAGCTCGACCGGGCCCCGACCATGCTGGAACTGCTGCCTGCGGTCCGCGAGGCCATCGGCGGCCGGGCCGAGATCCTGCTGGACACCGGCATCGTCAGCGGAGCCGACATCGTCGCGGCGATCGCGCTCGGAGCGGACTCGTGCCTGATCGGCCGGGCCTACCTGTACGGCCTGATGGCCGGCGGCGAGCGCGGCGTCCAGAAGACGGTGGACATCCTCCGCGCCGAGGTCGTCCGAACCCTCCAGCTGCTGGGCGTCCACTCCATCGACGAGCTCAACACCACCCACGCCACCCTGCGCCACTGACCGGCGCACGGCGGCGTCTCCGCAGGTCACCGCCCGTGAGTGTTTTGTGCTGCTATGGCGACACAAAACACTCACGGCACCTGCCCTGCGGAGATGCGGCTCAGCGGCCGGGGCGGGGATCCATCGGCTTGACGTCGTGGCTGCTCGCCGTTCCGGCCGTCGCGTCGATCGGGCCGGTCGCGTGGAAGGCCTCGCACGGCCCGCCGATGTACTTCTCGAAGTCCGTCGTGATGTGGATGACCGACTTCCCGTCCGACGTCGGCAGCACGGTCGGGCTGAAGTTGCGGCAGACGCTGCCCTTGTTGTAGCTGAGCTGCACCGGGGACGGGATCTCCCGCCAGCCCCGCGCCAGGTCGGACGGGTTGTCGTTGACCATCAGCGTGCGCCCGTTGCCCGGCGCCCAGCCGCCGTTGTCGCCGCCGAGCATCTGGTACGCCAGCAGCAGCCGGCCGTTCGGGCCCGGCCCCGGCGCCCACGCGATCGTCGGCGTGCCCAGCGGCTGCCCGCCGGTTTCCGACACGATTTCCGTGCCCAGGTCATACGGGTCGCCGAAATCCCAGCCGTCGGCCGAAGTCCGCATCCAAACCGTGCAGATGTGCACCGGATCGTAGTTGCAGACCTCGTAGACCATCACATAAGTGCCATCCGGCAGCTGCCGGATCCCGGACATTCCTGGGCGCACCGTGAACTTGTCGTTCTTCAGCGTTTCCCGCAGATCGGTCCAATTCCGGCCGTCCGCAGAACGCACCTGGACCATCTTCTGGTCGTGCTTCGGATCGCCGTCATCGGAATAGAACGCGACCAGATCGCCCTGCGCGGACACCGTGAACTCGGGCTCCCACACGCCCGGCCCGACCGGCGCCTGCACGATGGCCGAAAGGAAGCTCCAGGTTTTCCCGTGGTCGTCGCTGCGCCACACGCGGATGCTGCTGTGCCGTTCCTCCGGGTCCGCGCCGATGCCGGCGGTGCCGGCCCACAGCAGGGTTCCGGCCGGCATGTCGCCCACCTGCCGCGGCAGCTCGTACAGCGTCGAGCAGCACATGCCCTTCGCGTCCGCGCCCTCCGGGTCGCGGATCTCGCCGATCTGCCGAAACGTCTCGCCGTCGTCACGGCTTTCGTAGATGACCGCGATACCGGCGCGGTCCACATAGGTCGTCATGCTGGCCAGCACGCGCCCGTCGGCCGGGCCGGAGTGCTGCAGCCGCACCATTCGCGGATAGCTGCTGCCGCCGGTGCGCATCAGCTCACCCTTGTCCACATCGGACGGCGCTACGTCCTGCCCGCCGACCGGGACACCCAACGCGATCTGCTGAAAACCCACCACCAGCAGCAACACCGACAACGACACCGATAACCAGGCGCGGACTTTCCGGACGACCATGCGAGAGCCCTTCGAAATCGCGGCGGATGAACTCCTCCAGCGGGCGGGACACTATCGCACGGAACCGGGATATCAACCCTTCGAACAATTCCGTTCAGCGTAATTCGGAAAGCGCAAACGGAGCAGCACGAATCCGGTGGAAGCGGCCGATAAATCGCTGGTTAAAACGCGGAAAACGGTAACGTCCCCGCATCTCCGGGAGATGCGGGGACGCCGGAATCACTCGGCATCCGGCGGCGGTCCGCCGCGGATCGAGTACAGCGTGTTCTCCAGCTCGTCCGGCTTGATCAACACCTCGCGCGCCTTCGAGCCCTCCGATGGCCCGACGACGCCGCGCGACTCCAGCAGGTCCATCAGCCGACCGGCCTTGGCGAACCCGACCCGCAGCTTTCGCTGCAACATCGAGGTGGAGCCGAACTGGCTGGTCACCACCAGCTCGGTGGCCTGCAGCAGGACGTCGAGGTCATCGCCGATGTCGGAGTCGACTTCCTTCTTCTCGCCCGCCTTGGCCGCCGTGACGCCGTCGGTGTACTCCGGGTCGGCCTGGTCCTTGGCGAACGAGACGATCCGGTGGATCTCGTCGTCACCGACGAACGAGCCCTGCACCCGCACCGGCCGGCCCGCCCCCATCGGCAGGTACAGCGCGTCGCCCATGCCGATCAGCTTCTCCGCACCCGGCTGGTCCAGGATGACCCGCGAGTCGGTCAGCGACGACGTCGCGAACGCCAACCGCGACGGCACGTTCGTCTTGATCAAGCCCGTCACGACGTCGACCGACGGGCGCTGGGTCGCCAGCACCAGGTGGATGCCGGCGGCCCGCGCCTTCTGGGTGATCCGCACGATGGCGTCCTCGACGTCCCGCGGCGCGGTCATCATCAGGTCGGCGAGCTCGTCGACGATGGCCAGGATGTACGGGTACGGCCGGTACTCGCGCTCGCTGCCCAGCGGCGCGGTGATCTCGCCCGAGGAGACCTTCCGGTTGAAGTCGTCGATGTGGCGCACCCGGTTGGCCTGCATGTCCTGGTAGCGCTGCTCCATCTCCTCCACCAGCCAGGCCAGCGCGGCGGCGGCCTTCTTGGGCTGGGTGATGATGGGCGTGATCAGGTGCGGGATGCCCTCGTACGGCGTCAGCTCCACCATCTTCGGGTCGATCAGGATCATCCTGACCTCCTGCGGGGTGGCCCGCGCGAGCAGCGACACCAGCATCGAGTTGACGAAGCTGGACTTACCGGACCCGGTCGAGCCGGCCACCAGCAGGTGCGGCATCTTCGCCAGGTTCGCGGTGACCATGTGGCCTTCGATGTCCTTGCCCAGCCCCATCACCAGCGGATGGGTGTCCTTGCCCGCCTCGGCGGAGCGCAGCACGTCGCCCAGCCGCACCATCTCCCGGTCGCTGTTGGGCACCTCGATGCCCACCGCGGACTTGCCCGGGATCGGCGCCAGCAGCCGGACGTTGTCGGTCGCCGCGGCGTAGGCGATGTTCTTGGTCAGCGCGGTGATCTTCTCGACCTTCACGCCGGGGCCGAGCTCGACCTCGTAGCGGGTCACGGTCGGTCCGCGGGTGAAACCGGTGACCTGGGCGTCGATGTTGAACTGCTCCAGCACCGCGGTGATGGCCTCGATCATGGAGTCGTTGGCGCGGCTGCGGCTCTTCGGCGGTTCGCCGTCGGTGAGCACGTCCAGCGGCGGCAACTGGTAGTCGCCTTCGACGCTGCGGCTGATCTGCGGCTTGCTGCTCTTCTTCGGCTTCTCCTCGGCGGCTTCGGCGACCGGCTTGGCCGGCACCGCGGCCGCCTTCGCCTTGGCGGGCTTGGACTGCTCCTCGGGCGCGTCCTCCAGCGACAGCTGGCGGTCCTCTTCGGACATCGTCGCCTGGCGACGGCGGGACGGCCGGCGCAGCTTCACCGAAGCCGGATCGGCCTCCAGCTCCTTGGCGGCGGCCGCCGGGCGGGCTTCTTCAGCCTCCTGCCCGAGACCGCGCAACCGGGCCGCTACCTCGCGCACCGGTGTGCCGGTGAGCACGAGCAGCCCGAACAGCCCGATCAGCACCAGCACCGGCGCCGCGACCCAGCCGGTGAGCCCGTGCGCGAGCGGCCCGCCGGCGACGAAACCGAGGGCTCCGCCGGCGTTCGGCCAGGCCTCGGGATCCAGCGGTGCGCCGGATGCGATGTGCAGGACGCCGAGCGTGGTGAGGATCAGCAGCAGCGACCCGACCACCACGCGAGGCCGCGCCTCGGCGCTTGTCTCGGTGCGCATCAGCAGCACGGCGGTGATCAGCAGAACTATCGGCAGCACCACGGCTGCCATGCCGATGACCGAGCGCAGCGCCCAGTCGAACCAGTGCCCGACCGGGCCGCCGGCCTGCCACCAGACGCCGGCGGCGGCGATCACGGCGGTCGCGAGGAAGATCAGCGCCAGCCCGTCGCGCCGGTGCGCGGGATCGAGTTCCTTGGTCTTGCCCACCGCCCGGACCACGCTCCCGACGCCGCGCGCGATGCTCCCGCCGCCTTTGGAGCTCGTCTTGGCGGATCGCTTCGGCGCTGGTCTGCGGGGTGCGTGCGTCGACGCGGGGCGGGGCTTGGCGCTCCCGGTGCTCTTCCGCGTGGTGCTCGACCTACCCGATCCGCCACTCCTGGCAGCGGAGCCGTTACTCTTGGTCGCGCTTTTGCCACGCGACGAGCCCCGTCCCCCGTTCGATGTCCGGCTCGCCATGCCCCACACGGTATCTCCACCCGCCTCGCGCGTCACACCAGCCACGGGAGATCGCTGGTCGAACGTTTTTCGGGCAATCCGCTCCAACCGGCGCAGCGCGCGTGAGATCCTCGACCATCATGGTCGCCCTACCTTCCAGCCCGCACGAGCCGACACGCCGAACCGACCGCGAGAAGCTGTTCCGCGACGCGCCGCTGCTGTGGCGAGCGCTGATGCGGGTGGACCGGGCGATCATCGGGCTGACCGGACGACTGGAAGTCACCGGCGACGTGCCGGATTCGGTTCGCGGCAAGCCGCTGCTACTGGCCGCCAACCACATCGGCAACCTCGACGCGCTGGTGCTGATCGCGGCCTGCCGCACCCGCCGTCTCGCGCCGCGCTTCCTCGCCACCGGCGGGCTGTTCGACGCACCGGTGCTGGGCAAGATGCTCCGCGCCTGCCGGCACGTCCGCGCCGACCGCGGCAAGAGCACCGCGGGCGAGGCCCTTGGCCGGGTGGTCGCGGCGCTGACCAGCGATCACCACCCGGTGCTGGTGTACCCGGAGGGCCGCATCACCCTCGAACCGGACATGTGGCCGGAGCGCGGGAAGACCGGCGTGGCCCGGATGGCACTGGCCTCCGGCGCCGCGGTGGTGCCGGTCAGCCAGTGGGGCGCCCACGAGGCGACGTGCTACGGCATGGTCCGTGTCGAAGGCCTCGGTGACCTGCGGATCCTGGTCGCGTCGTGGCTGCGGGCCGTCCGCCGCCGGCCGAAGCTGAAGGTCCACTTCGGAACGCCGGTGGACCTCAGCGACCTGTCCGCCGACCGAGTCGGCGACGCAACCAGGGCCCGCGATCGCATCATGCGCGCCATCGCGACCGGCATGGTGCCGCTGCGCGAGGGCGAACTCGGAGCGCCCCACCACTTCGACCCAACGCGCCCGGCCACCGACAAACCCAGCCCCTGGCGCCCGTGATCACGCTGCGCGATCTCCTCTAGCGGCCAGATGCGCAATGTGGTGCGAAGTCCCGATCGCGATCCAGTCCTGAGACCTCTTCGCCACCACGTCGCCCCTGGAACACTCTTCCAACCGCCGGTCTCCCCAAGACCCGGTTGCACTCTGCTCGTACTCCACCGATCCGACCATCTCCTGCGCCACTTCTCGGAAGTGCTCGCCGGGGTCTTCGCCGGGCAACGGTTTCCTCTTGTCGTCGCGGGCCATGGCGCGGAAGGCATACCGACTGCGGCGACCACCCGTGTAGAACAGGTACGGATTCGGTTGGACTCTCCCCTCCCCCGATTTCGCGGGTGCGGCGGCGCTGGGATGCACGATCCCGTAGTCGCCGTAGCGAACATCCAGCGAGCCGGCCTTGAGCTGCTGCCAAAGGGTGAACTCATGCCGAGGCCGGACACCTCCGTCCAGCTGGTGTCGCTTCGCCGGGATCGAACCGCCCAGCACTGTGATCGACTGGAACGAGTACCTCGCCGCAAGGCCGGCGATCAGCCGTCCGCATTCGCTGCTGGGGATAGTTCTTCGCAGGAAGCCTGCGTCGACCAACAGCTCAACTGCTTCGGGCGCGGTCTTCAACCCGGTCAAGCAGCGCTCGATCCTGTCGACGGCCAACTCCGCTGGGCAACTCGCCCGCACCCGGATGCCGAACGCGCAGTCAAACGACTCTCGGAGCAGCGCATACCCGCGCAGTTCTCGATCGTCCGTCCCCAGCGGCACCACCGGCGTGAAGGGCAGCTCCGCATCGAGCCTTAGCTGCCCGTCCGGCTCTTCGGTCAGAATCCGAACCACGGGGTCCAGAGGGCCGCCCGGCTGGTCCCGCAACAGGCTCGACTGGTGGAGCTGTGTCACGTCGAGGAGCGGTTTCTGCCCGTTGTTCGTCAGATGTTCGAGGGCCGCAGCAAGGCCCTTCAGCAGTTCAGGACCATCCGAAACCAGGTCGACGCAGATGCGGACGGCCCGCGCTTCGCTCGGTGTGACTTTTCGCAACGCCTCCAGCTCACCCGACTTGTTCCGCACGACGACCGTGGACGAATGCATCACTCCGACCTCCCCGAGCCGGACGATTCCTGCACCACGGTAAGAAGGTCCTGTCCGCGCCCGCGTCGGCTGAACGGTTGATCATCCCAGGCCGTGCGGGCGCCTGCCGAGCCGTCACCGAGCGGCTGACAGCATCGTTCCCTGATCCACCGGGCCGTCGGCGAACCCATCCCCGGACCGCATCAAGGCCGCGCTCACCATGCCTGCGCGGGGAGCACACAGGTAGGCCAATTTTCGCCAACCATGCGGTCCGACCTCGACTGATCCCGTTAACTGTCCACACTGGTCGCCAATCGGGCGCACCGAACTGGACAGACGGGGCAAACATGAGAAAAGTCGTCACCGCTGCCATGGCAGCCGGTCTGCTGGTCGGTTTGTCGCCTGCCATCAGCTCCGCAACCGCCGCGCCCGGACCGGTTTTCGAGCCCGCGCCGGTCCAATGGGGCCAGTGCGAGGACGCGAACCTGCAGAAGGCCGGGGCGGAGTGCGGGATGGTGACCGTCCCGATGGATTACGCCGATCCGGCGGGCGAGCAGGTCTCGCTCGCGGTTTCGCGGATCAAGCACACCGTGCCCGACGACCAGTACCAGGGCGTCATGCTGGTCAACCCGGGCGGCCCGGGCGGATCCGGGCTGAACTTGTCGATGCTCGGCGCGTACGTGCCGAAGGGCGCCGGTGCCGCGTACGACTGGATCGGGTTCGACCCGCGCGGTGTGGGCTCCAGCAAGCCTTCGCTGTCCTGCGACCCGAACTACTTCTCCTACGACCGCCCGCACTACGTGCCGACCACGCCGGAGCTGGAGAAGACCTGGCTCGACCGGTCCGAGGGCTACGCCCGGGCCTGCGGGAACGCCGGCAAGCTGATCGAGCACATCAAGACCACGGATGTCGTCGAGGACATAGACAGCATCCGGAAGGCGCTGGGCGCCGAGCAGATCAACTACTACGGCTTCTCTTACGGCACGTACCTCGGCCAGGTCTACGGCACCCTGCACCCCGAGCGGATGCGCCGGGTCGTGATGGACGGCGTGGTGAACGTCGAGGACGTCTGGTACGACGCGAACCTGAACCAGGACGTGGCCTTCGACCGCAACATCAAGATCTTCTTCGACTGGATCGCGAAGAACGACGCCACGTACCACCTGGGCACCACCGGCGCCGACGTGGAGAAGCTCTACTACGAGCAGCTCGCCAAGCTCGACCAGCAGCCGGCCGGCGACGTGATCGGCTCCGACGAGTGGACCGACCTGTTCCTGAACGCGGGCTACTCGCAGTCGACCTGGGACCGCCGCGCCAAGGCGTTCTCGGGCTGGGTGCACAACGGCGACTGGCAGGCGCTGAAGACGATCTACGACGGCGCCAACCCGCCGGGCGACGACAACGGCTTCGCGGTCTACCTGTCGGTGCAGTGCACCGACGTCAAGTGGCCGCAGAGCTGGGAGCAGTGGCGCAAGGACAACTGGGACGTGTACGCGAAGGCGCCGTTCGAGACCTGGGCAAATGCCTGGTACAACGCGCCGTGCCGTTCGTGGCCTGCGAAGCCGGGCAAGCAGGTCGAGGTCGACGGCAGCAAAGTGACCGACGCGCTGCTGATCAGCGAGGAGCTGGACGCCGCGACCCCGTTCCCCGGCGCGCTGGAAGCACGCAAGCGCTTCCCGAACGCCAGCCTGATCAGCCTGCCCGGCGGCACCACGCACTCGGGCTCGCTCGGCGGCAACGCCTGCCTGGACGACCAGATCGCCGACTACCTGGCCACCGGCAAGCTGCCGGCCCGCAAGACGGGTGACGGCCCGGACACGACGTGCGAGCCGCTCCCGCAGCCGACCCCTGAGGGCGTGGGCGCGCTGAAGGTCCGACCGCAACAACCCGCGGTCCTGCAAGAAGCCCTGCAGTCCAACTGGCACTGATCACCTGCTGAAGGGCCGGTCTCCGCGCGGAGACCGGCCCTTCAGCGTCGGTGTCCCCGGGAACGAAGCGAAGTGCCAGCCTCCGCGAGGGAGGCCGGCACTTTGTCCTAGGTGACGAGGTCTTGCGTCAGTGGTCGAAGATCGGCGCGTTGACGCAGTTGTTGATCTGCGGCGAGCCGATCGGCGCCACCAGCGCGAGGACGCCGACGTTGTTACCGCACAGCTGGACCGGCAGCACGCTGACGTTGTTGTCGTTCAGCAGGTTGATCCCGTCGTTGCCGTAGCTGTCGGCGAACGCCGGAGAACCGATCGCCAGCATTGCGACCGCGGCAGTGGCAGCGCCGAAGAGTCGAGCGGAAGTACGCACGTCAGACCCCAATCTCCCGTTGGTGATTCCTCCGGTCCAGGAGTCCACGTGCGCTCCGAACCGGCGAAGCCAACCCTTTCAGTGGATCTCCGGGCAGGCCCGCCGTGTGCTCCCAACGGGTTCCGTAGATCACCCCGTGGAGATCACGACCACCGACAGCGATCAAAAATAGTCGACAAATCAGACCAATAAGTCACTCGACCAGGTGATCGGTTCAGGGCCCGACCGCGAGCACGTTCGGCACGATCATCGGCCGCCGCCGGTAGGTCTCGGCTACCCAGCGACCCACCACCCGGCGCACCGCCTGGGCGATCCGGTGGGTCTCGGTGACGCCCTCCGCCTCGGTGCGGGCCAGCTCCATCTCCACCAGCGGCACCACGCCGTCCAGCGCCTTCGGGTCGTCGGAGAAACCGCGCCCGGAGATCGTCGGGGAGGACACCGCCCGGCCGGTCGACGCCTCGACGGCGACCGTGATCGCGATGAACCCGCCCTCGCCCAGCACCAGCCGATCCGACAGCGTGGACTCGCCCACGTCGCCGACCGACAGTCCGTCCACGTAGACGTGCCCCACCTCGACCCGGCCGGCGATCGCGGCGATCCCGTCCACGAGGTCCACCACGACGCCGTCCTCGGCGATCACCACGCGATCCGCCGGCACCCCGGTCAGCCGCGCCAGCTCGGCGTTCGCCCGCAGGTGCCGCCACTCGCCGTGCACCGGCATCACGTTGCTCGGCCGCACCGCGTTGTAGAGGTAGAGGAGCTCTCCGGCCGAAGCGTGCCCGGACACGTGCACCTTCGCGTGGCCCTGGTGCACCACGTCGGCGCCCAGCCGGACCAGGCCGTTGACCACGCCGAACACCGCGGTCTCGTTGCCGGGGATCAGCGAGCTCGCCAGCACCACGGTGTCGCCGGCGCGGATGCGGATCTGCTTGTGCTCGCCGCGCGCCATCCGGGACAGCGCCGAAAGCGGTTCGCCCTGCGAGCCGGTGGAGACGAAAGCCACCATGTGCTCGGGCATCGACAGCGCCTCGTCGAGATCGACCAGCAGCCCGTCGGGCACGCGCAGCATGCCCAGATCGGTCGCGATGCCCATGTTGCGCACCATCGAACGGCCGACGAAGCACACCTTGCGGCCGTGCGTCTCGGCCACGTCCAGCACCTGCTGCACGCGGTGCACGTGGCTGGCGAAGCAGGCCACGATCACGCGCTGGGTGGCCTTTCCGATCACCCGGTCCAGCACCGGCCCGATCTCGCGTTCGGGCGTGACGAACCCGGGCACCTCGGCGTTGGTGGAGTCCACCAGGAACAGGTCCACGCCCTCGTCGCCGAGCCGGGAGAAACCGGCGAGGTCGGTCAGCCGGTTGTCCAGCGGCAGCTGGTCGAGCTTGATGTCGCCGGTGTGCAGCACGACCCCGGCCGGGGTCCGGATGGCGACCGCCAGCGCGTCCGGGATCGAGTGGTTGACCGCGAAGAACTCCAGCTCGAAACCGCCGTGCTGGCTGCGCTGCCCCTCGGACACCTCCACCAGCACCGGGTCGAGCCGGTGCTCGCGGCACTTCGCGGCCAGCAGCGCGAGGGTGAACTTCGACCCCACCACCGGCAGGTCCGGCCGCAGCCGCAGCAGGAACGGCACCGCCCCGATGTGGTCCTCGTGCCCGTGCGTGAGCACCAGCGCGTCGATGTCGTCCAGCCGGTTCTCGATCGCGGCGAAGTCCGGCAGGATCAGGTCCACGCCCGGCGCGTCGTCCTCGGGGAACAGCACGCCGCAGTCGACGATCAGCAGCCGGTCCGCGTGTTCGAACACGGTCATGTTCCGGCCGACCTCGCCGATGCCGCCGAGCGCTACGACGCGCAGCCCACCGTCGGTAAGCGGGGGTGGTGGGGCCGACGATGTCGGCGTCACCGGGTGGTACTCGGTGGCTGTCGCCTTTGCGCTCAACGCTGGTTCACCTCTGTGCGGCGTCCGGATTGACCAGTACCAGGCCAGCATCCCACAGGTCACTGGTGATCAACCGCACCTGCTCCTCGGTAGCCGCGGGCAGCGGCAGTCGCGGCTGGCCGGTCTCGTAGCCGCACAACCGAAGCGCGGTCTTGGAGAAGATCACTCCGCCGACGAAATTCATCGACCGGTACACCGGCAGAAGTCCATTGTGGACTTCCCGGGCACCGGCGACGTCACCGGCCTCGTAGGCGTCCAGCATCTTGCGCAGCCGGTCCCCCACCACGTGGCCGATCACGCTGACGAAGCCGACCGCGCCGACCGACAGCCAGGGCAGGTTCAGCGGGTCTTCGCCCGAGTAGTACGCGAGATCGGTGCTGGCCAGCACCTCGCTGCCGGCCAACAGGTCGTGCTTGGAGTCCTTGACCGCCTCGATCCGCGGGTGCTCGGCCAGCCGCTTCAGCGTGTCGACCTGGATCGGCACGATGGAACGCGGCGGGATGTCGTAGAGCATCACCGGCAGCTCGGTGGCGTCGGCGACCGTCCAGAAGTGCTGGAACAGCCCCTCCTGCGGCGGGCGCGAGTAGTACGGCGTGACGACCAGCAGGCCGTGCGCGCCGGCGTGCTCAGCAGCGCGCGCCAGCTCGACCGAGTGCTCGGTGTTGTTGGTGCCGACGCCGGCCACCACGGTCGCGCGGTCGCCCACCGCCTCGACCACGGCGCGCAACAGCTGCTGCTTCTCGTGGTCGCTGGTCGTGGGGCTCTCGCCGGTGGTGCCGTTGACGACCAACCCGTCGTTGCCGACGCTGTCGACCAGATAGGTGGCGAGCTCCTGCGCCAGCGTCAGGTCGAGCTTTCCGTCTTCGTCGAACGGCGTGACCATGGCGGTCAGGACGCGGCCGAACGGGCGGCCCGGAGCAGCAGTGGGACAGACGGTCATGGCCCTGACGCTACCTGGTGAGATCCCTGCTCAGAGCCCCCGGATGGGCCTCGCGCCACATTCCGGAAACCCGGCGGCCGCAGGCCCGGGAATGCCGTGTTTCTTCCGGCCCGGCCGCCGTCGCGCGAGCGAGTTTCCGCCCCTCGCGTCAGAACGACCGGCGCAGGTCCTCGACCGCGAGCACATCGGCCTCGTTGCCCTCGGACGTGACCTTCGCTGCACGACGGCTGAAGGCGTGCAGGATCAGCTCGCTGGGCTCGCCGGCGAAGCGCACGGTGCGCGGACCGCGCTTGGCCGCGATCTCGGTGCCGTCCGGGCGGCGCAGCACCACGCCCACCGGGCTGCGCCCGTAGAACATCTTCGCGACCCGGGTCAGCGACTTCCACAGCGCTTCCTCGCGCTCCGGGTCGGACGGGCGCGGCTGCCAATCCGGCTGGGCCCGCCGGACGTCCTCGTGGTGCACGTAGAACTCGGCGGCGTTGACCGCCTCGTCCACGCCGGAGAAGCCGAGCGGGTTCCACTTCGGCGGCCCCTGCCGGATCTGGTCGATCAGCTCCGGCCAGGACAGCGCGCGCAGCTCGTTCTGGATGCGCTCGCTGCGATCGACGAGCGCCTTCACGAACTTGCCTGCCACCGCGTCCGGCCGCCGTTCGCGCACCACGAGGTGCACCGCGAGGTCTTTGGTGGTCCACCCGGCGCACAACGTCGGCGCGTCCGGGCCGAGCCGCTCGAACAGGTCGCACAACTGCTGGCGTTCATCGCTGGCCACACCCATGCGCCCACTCTAGCCACCGACGATCCGCGAGGTGGCGCAGGCGATCACTTCGTCGCGGAAGTCTGCAGCTTGTCGCCGGAGGCGCTGTGGAGGGCGCAGTAGATGCTCTGCGAGCCGGCTTTGCGGTCGCCCTCGGACTGGCGATACGCGTTCCAGGACTGCTCCGAGGGGATGAGCGTGACGTAGCGCAACGTGGTCTGCTTGCCCGGCGCGACGACCTTGTCCGAGGCGAAGTACATCGAGCAGTAGCCCTCACCGTATGCGGCCAGCACGGCTTTGCCGGGATAGGCCGTGTCGTAGCCGCTGGAGTTGAACGCGGACCCCGACGCGTAGAACTCGAAGTCGTGCGGGTCGGAGCAGGACGTCGTGTTGTTGACGGGCTCGCCTCGGGTGATCTTCCCGATGCCGCAGTCCTTGGCGTCCGGGTCGAATTCGTCGACGTCGCCGCCCTTTCCGAACACCAGGGTCGAATCCATCGCGGTCGGCGCACCACCGCCGACCAGCGCGAATCGTCCGACCAGGACTCCGGCGACGAACAGCACGACGGCGGCGACGGCCGCAGCGATCAGCCACGGGCGCTTGGACCGCTTCTGCTGCGGCGCTCCCTGGGCGACCCGGGTGGGGCTGCCGACCGGCACGGTCTGCTCCGGGCTAGTGCCGTTGGTGAACACGCTGTCCAGCAGCGCCCGGATCTGCGGGCCGGTGAACCGCGCCCGCGGATCGGCGATCAGCAGCCCGGTGATCACCGAGCCGATCATGCCGTGCGGGCGGGACAAGCGGGGCGTCTCGTTGAGCACCGCGTGCAGCGTGGCGGCCGTCGTCTGCCGCTCGAACGGCAGCCAGCCCTCGACCGCGAAGAACAGCGTCGCGCCCAGCGACCACATGTCGCTGGCCGGCGAGGCGTCGGCGCCCTTGATCCGCTCCGGCGCCATGAACGACGGCGAGCCGACGATCGCGCCGCTGGTGGTCAGCCGCGGGTCGTCCAGGGTCTGGGCGATCCCGAAGTCGGCCAGTTTGACCCGGCCGTCGGCGACCATGATGTTGCTCGGCTTCACGTCGCGGTGCACGATCCCCGCCGCGTGCGCGGTTTCCAGCGCGGAGAGCACCTGGCGGACCAGGTCGACGGCCTGCTCGGGGCGCAGCGGCCCATGCTGGGCGACGTAGTCGCTGAGCGTGACCGCCTGCACCAGCTCCATGACGATGTAGGTGACGCCGAACTCGGCCAGCACGTCGTGCACCGTGACCACCGCCGGGTCGTTCAGCCGTCCGGCGGTGCGCGCCTCGCGGAGCACCCGCTCCTCGAAGACCTGCCGCTCGGCCGGGGGCACGCCGTCGGGCAGATGCAGCTCCTTGATCGCTACCTCGCGGCCGATGACCTGGTCCCAGGCTCGCCAGACGATCCCCATGCCGCCGCGCCCGAGCTCCTGGACGACCTGGTACCGACCGCCGATCACCCGCGCCTGCTGCCCGGGCTCGATCTGCTCCACCACTGCGCCGTCCTCCACCGAAGTCCTCGCGCGCGACCACGCAGCGCAAACGTCCCTACCTCGCCGATCATCCAATCAGATGAGTCGGATCGCCCCTTTGACTGTGCGGGAGAACGATCGGTTCCCGGTCGGGCCACCCCGTGATGAGAAGCCCACCGGGACGAGACCGGCTGCAGACGTGCGGACGGCCGGGCCCGAGCGGGCACCGGCCGTCCATGCGCGGATCGCCTTGGCGAAACCCCGGTTCAGCCCTCGGTGACGAACGGGCTGGACGCGATCTCGGTGCCGTCCTTCAGCGTGGTGATCTCGAAGTCGCTGAACACGTTCGGCGCGGCCTTCTGCAGCTGCCGCAGGCACTCGATGGCGAGGCCGCGGATCTCGACGTCGGCCTGCTCGGAGGCGCGCATCGCCACGAAGTGCCGCCACGCCCGGTAGTTGCCGGTCACCACGATCCGCGTCTCGGTCGCGTTGGGCAGCACCGCGCGGGCCGCCTGGCGCGCCTGCTTGCGGCGCAGCGTCGCCTTCGGCTCGTCGGCGAACTTCTCCTCGAGCGCGGCGAGCAGGTCGGTGTAGGCGGCGACGCTCGCCTCGGTGGCCTGCACGAACTTCTCGTGCAGCTCCGGGTCTCCGGCGATGACGTCGGGCTCGACCATCGCGGCGTCGCGCTCCGGCACGTACCGCTGCGACAGCTGCGAGTAGGAGAAGTGCCGGTGCCGGATCAGCTCGTGGGTCAGCGAGCGCGACATCCCGGACAGGTAGAAGGACACGGAGCCGTGCTCCAGCACGGACAGGTGGCCGACCTCGAGGATGTGCCGCAGGTAGCCGGAGTTGGTGGCGGTGGCCGGGTTCGGCTTGCGCCACGACTGGTAGCACGCGCGACCGGCGAACTCCGCGAGCGCCTGCCCGCCGTCGGCGTCGGTCGACCAGGGCACGTCCTCCGGCGGGAAGAACTCGGTCTTGCCGATCAGCTGCACTTTCGGCCGCACGATCTCGGTCACGACGGGCGGGCCCCTTTCCTGCTCTGCACGGCGGTCGACGACCGCCGCAAACGACTCCCCTTGCGTGCATCGAGCGTAACCGGCGGCCCAGACAAGATCCCATGACGCCAGATGACACCATCAGGTCATTGCATGACGCCATCGACGCAGTCATAGTGGCGTCATGGATCTGAGCCCTTACATCGAGCAACTCCGCGAGGACCTGAGCTCCGCAGCCTCCGCCGGGGACGACCAGACCCGGCAGACCGCGGCGGTGCTGTCCGGCGCGATGGAGCCGGCCGCACGGCTGGCGATCATGAACGCACTGTCCGACCTGGCGGCGGAGGTGACGACCCTGCTGGACGGTCAGGTCGTCGACATCCGCCTCGACGGCCGCGACGTCCGAGTGGTGGTCAGCGGCGGCACCGCACCACCCACGGTGGAGGACGAGGCCGAACCACCGCCACCTCCGCCGAGCGGCGACAGCGGTGACATCAGCCGCATCACGCTGCGCCTGATGGAAGAGATCAAGTCGCAGGCCGAACAGGCCGCGTCGAGCCAGGGCGTGTCGTTGAACACCTGGGTCGCGCAGGCGGTTCAGGGCGCGCTGCACACCGGGCGGCCGCGCGGCCCGTGGGACCACCCGCGGCATGGGCGCGGCCGACCATGGGGACCGCCCGGCGGCGGCCCGCGCGGGCGGTGGCGCGGCGAACCCGGCTCACGGGTGCGCGGCTGGGTAGAAGGCTGAGAGGAGGGATCGCGATGACGAACGACGAGACCACGGGCGACGGCATGACCGAGCCCGCGGATCGGCCGAGCGCGGAGGAGCGGTTGGCCGAGCTGGTGCGCAGCCAGGACTTCAACACCGCTGGGCCGATTCGCATCGACATCGGCAACAGCCTGGGGCCGGTCGTGATCGAGTTGGCCGAAACCGCGACCACCCACGTCGAGGTCCGGCACGATTCCGCCGCCAGCGGGCCGGACTGGCGTAGCGGCCTGACCGGGTTGCTGAGCTGGGTCACCGAGCAGTTCGGCGAGGCCGGCATCCGCACCGGTGGCGAGGCGGACCGCGGACGCGGGCCGCAGGAGCCGATCTCCGAGGCCGTGCGGCGGACGCGGATCGACCTCACCGGCAACCGGCTCGCCGTTCGGACGCCGGCCAACGCGCCGCTGCGCAACGTCCCGCTGGCGGTCAAGGTGCGCGCCCCGCTGGACTCGGAGGTCGGGGTGCACTCCAGCTCCGGCGAGGTCAGCGTGACCGGCGCGGCCGGGCGGATCAACGTCCAGGCCGGTTCCGGCACGGTGTCGATCGAGCGGGCGTCGGATCGGGCCACGATCCGGTCCGGTTCCGGCCAGCTCCGGCTCGGCACGATGGCCGGCGGCGTGCATGCGCGCAGCGGCAGCGGCGACGTCGAGATCGGCGTGATCGAGACGGCGTCGTCGGTGGCCACCGGCAGCGGGAACGTCTGGCTCGGCACGGTGTCCGGCGACGTGCTGGTGCGTTCCGGCAGCGGCGACCTGACGGTCGCGGACGCGACCGCCGGGCAGCTCGAGCTGATCACCGGTTCCGGCGAGCTGCAAGTGTCGGTCCACCGCGGAACCTCTGCGGAGGTGGACCTCACCTCGTCCACCGGCACGGCGAGCAGCGACCTGGTGGTGTCCGAAGAACCTCCAGAGAAGGAACCGAAGCTGCAGATCTTCGGCCGCACAGGAACGGGTGATGCCGTGTTGACAAGCGCCACGTGAACGTGGAAGACCGGGCATGAGCGCCGAAACGGGCGTACAGCTCCGCGTCGCGAGGCTGGCAGGTGACGGTGAGCCGGGCGCCGTCCACGTCCAGG
>NZ_JBFAKG010000107.1:0-3958 GCF_040655595.1 Saccharopolyspora sp. NPDC050389 | reverse complement strand
CCCGCTCTCTCCCCCCCCCCCCCCTCCGCTTTCCCGCGCCCGCGCCCCCCCCGCCGCGCGGCGTTGTCCCCGGCCCCAACCCCCCCCCCCCCCCCCCCGCGGCCGGGCTCGTCGCCGTGGATGGTCAGGCGCTGGTGCCGTACTTCTGCGGAGGCAGCATTGCCTGCGCGTCGACGCCGCGGAACCACAGGCCGATCATGAACGCAGTGGTGGCTTCTAGCAGCGACGCGCGTTCCAGCGGGCCTCCGTCGGCCGGTTCGCAGCCGATGTCGGTCACCAACGACCGGACGATCGCGATCGCCTCGGCGTCGTCGCCGCACAGCGGAACGATCAGCGGCCGGCCGTCGAAAACCGGTGGAGTCAAACGCCAAACGGATTCGTTGCAGGCGTTGAAGGCTTTGACGACATGCGCCCCGACCGCCTGGTCGGCGATCTGTTCGGCCATCGACGCGCCGGCGGGGAGATCGAGGGCGAAGCGATCGGGGACGACGGCATTCGTGCAGTCGATCAACACCTTGCCCCGCAAGGTGCCGGTCTCGGCTCCGGCGGCGGTGAGCACGCCGGTGACCGCCGAGTGCAGCACGGCGACGAGTACGACATCGCCGAACTCGGCGGCTTCCGCGAAGGTTCCGCTCCGCGCCGACGGCCCGAGCCGCTCCGCGAGCGCTCGGGGCTTGGCCGGGTCGCGACCGCTCACCATCACTTGGTGACCGGCTCGCGTCCACTGTGTACCGAGTGCCTCGGCCATGTTCCCGGCGCCCAGAATCCCGATCCGCATAGAGCTCTTCTCACTTTCGTCCGAGTGCTCCGGCTGGGGTCCGGTCCGACGCTAAGCGGCCCGATGGCTACCAATCGGTGTCTCACGGCCGGGCAGGATGGGGCTCCTGGCAGGTGAGGAGAGGCCGATGACCGAGGTGCCCGGGGTGTTGCCCGCGAACAGCGAGTTCCTCGCCGACTGCCGGGCGCGGTTGGCGTTCGACCTGCTGTCCAACACGTGGAATCCGGTGGTCGTCTGGGCGCTCCGCAGGGGGCCCTTGCGCCCAATCGACCTGCGGCGGCAGATTGGTGGCATCCGCACCAAGGTGCTGTCCGAGACGCTGCGGCGGCTCCAGTACAACGGCTTGGTCGACCGGTGCACCTACCGGGAGGCTCCGCCCCGGGTCGAGTACCGGCTGACCGAGCTGGGCGAGATCCTGCTCGGCCCGATCGGGATGCTCGGCGAATGGGGATTCCGCCACGGCGACGAGGTCATGGCGGCGCAAGAAGAACACGACCGCGCGGACGGCACCTGCGCGAGCTGAACGCCGTCCGCACGGTCACCGCACTCGGCGGGTCTCCGCGATCAGCGGCTGACTGCGCGGAGCGGCTTGGCCAGGTCTCCCCTGTCGCCGACGACGACGTCGTCGAGGCCGAGCCAGGACGCCATGTCGCGCAGCGCGGCGGCCAGCTCCGGCACCACCTCGCTCGAATCGCAGCCGGTTTCGAGGAACGCGCCCGGTACCCGCAGCACACCGGCGGCGCGGTCGGCCTTCAGATCGACGCGGGCCACTAGTTCACCGTTGAGGAGGAAGGGGAAAACGTAGTAGCCGTACTGCCGCTTGGGCTCGGGCACGTAGATCTCGATGCGGTAGCGGAACTCGAAAAGCCGTTCGGCGCGGGAGCGTTCCCAGATCAGCGGGTCGAACGGGCAGAGCAGCGCACGACCGGTGATCTTCCTCGGGATGCGGGCCGCCGCGTAGCGGTACGCGGGCTGCCGCCAGCCGTGCACCGCGACCGGCTCCAGCACGCCGTCCTCCACCAGCTCGGCCACGGCCTGCTGGGACTGCGCGGGCGAAAGCCGATAGTAATCCCGCAGATCCGGTTCGGTGGCGACGCCGAGCGCGTGCGCGGACCGCTCCACCAGCGCGCGAATCGCCTCGTCGTCCTCCGGTTCGTGCGCGAGCACGTGCGCGGGCAGCACGCGTTCGGGCAGGTCGTAGAGCCGCTCGAAGCCGCGCCGGGTGCCGGTGGTCAGCTCGCCCATCGCGAACAGCAGTTCGCAGGCCTGCTTGGTGTCGGTGCGGTTCCACCAGGGTCCGCTCCCCTGGCGTTCGGCGCCGCCGAGTTCGCGTTCCAGGCCACCCGCGCCGATCGGCCCGAGTTCCTTCACCGCGGTCAGCACGTCGTTGATCAGCTGGGGCGAGCGTTCCAGCAGTTCGCGGCTGCGCCGCCGCCAAGCCCCGCCGTACTCCCGCATCCGCCACCGCAGCAGCGGCCAGTCCTCGACCGGGATCAGCGATGCCTCGTGCGCCCAGTACTCGACCAGCAGGCGAGGCTGCCGTGCCCGGTGCGACCAGGCCGCCGCGTCGAGGAGCTCGGCCGTGTAGCCGCCGAGCCGGCTGAACAGCGGCATGTAGTGGGCTCGGACGGCCACGTTGACGGAGTCGAGCTGCAGCAGTTTGGTGCGGGCCAGTGCGCGCTGCAGGTGTCGGCGCGTCACCTCGCCGCGCGGCGGCGGATCGGCGAATCCCTGGGCGGCCAGGGCGAGTCGGCGTGCGGTGTCGCGGCTCATGGTCTGCACCCGCCAGATCGTGCCAGCAACCCCCGACAACCCGATCACCACCGACCCGTTTGCCGCGCCTCCGGGCCGGATTCGCCGGGAACCGGAAGGCCCGGTACCGGTTCCAGGGCGCGGGTTCGGTGGCCGGTCGGGCACGTTAGGTTGTCGCCATGGCCGATGCCGATGTGCGGGAAGCTGTGCCGTCCGATGCCGCGGAGATCGCTCGCATCCAGCTGACGACGTGGCGCACCGCCTTCACCGAGCTGCTGCCCGCGGCGGTGCTGGACGGGTTGGACAGCGCGGCGACCGAGCAGGAGTGGCGGCAAGCCCTGTCCGCCGGGCCGGCCGCGGTGCTGGTCGCGACGGAAGGCCCCTGGATCGTGGGTTTCTGCGCGGCAGGCCCGGCCCCGGAGGGAGAGGCGGCCGCGGCCAACGGCACGCTGCCGGCCGATGCGGCCACGGTCGCGCTGGTCAGCGCGCTGCTGGTGGAGCCGCGCTGGGGCCGACGCGGCCACGGCGGGCGGCTGCTCGGCGCGATGGCGGAGCGGCTCGCCGCGGGCGGGACCACCCGGGGCATCGTGTGGGTGCCGGAGGCGAACACCGCGTCGATGGCCTTCTTCCGCAGTGCGGGCTGGGCTCCGGACGGTACGGTACGCACGTTGGACGCCGGCGGCCGTCCGCTGCGGGAATTGCGGTTGTCGGGTCCGATGGAATTGCAGTTCGAAGACCGGTGAACACCGGCGCGGTGCCCGCTCGGGCACGCGTGGGGTTGCCGGCCGCACCACCAACTGGGGTCCGAGCTCGCTGGGAGCGATCGTGCTGACCGTGATCGGTTTGCTGTCCACCGCCTTCGGGGTGTCGGTGGCCTCCGCGCTGCTCCCGTTGATCAGCGTCGAACTGTTCGCGATCGGGTTGGTGCTCAAAGGCCCGGAGATCCCGTGGTGGCTGCTGGCGCTGGTCATCGCCGCCGGTCAGATCGGCGGGAAGCTGCTGCACTACTACGCGGCGCGCGGCTCGATCCGGCTGCCCCGGATGTTCCGGCGCAAGAAAGAGCGCGAGCGGAAGGACAGCCGCTGGCGCGATTGGCTGGAGAAGTTCCGGGAGAACTGCCACCGGCGGCCGGTTTGGACCGGCGCCGTACTGCTGATCAGCGCGGCCGCGAGCCTGCCGCCGTTCGCCGCGATCGCGGTGATCGCGGGCTGGGCGAAGGTTCCGCTGACCACGTTCCTGGTCACGGGCTTCGTCGGGCGTTTCATCCGCTTCGGCGCGCTGGCGATCGCGCCGAGCGTCGTCATCGGCTGGCTGTGACCGGAAGGCCGCGATCCCAACGGAAACCGAAGGCCCCTGACCTGCAAAGCACGGGGCCGTGAGTCTTTTGGGCGAACCACTCCGTCGCTTCCCGGAAGCCGCCCAGGTAGT
>NZ_JBFAKG010000106.1:26319-31383 GCF_040655595.1 Saccharopolyspora sp. NPDC050389 | reverse complement strand
CAGCCCCGACGCGTCGTATTGGTCATACGTGTGTCGGGGATCCCACAGCGAGAAGACCGCGGTGACTCCCGCAGGGGGGCCGCCACCCGCACCGCCACGCATGACGAGTTTGGAAACAGGCTCTACAGCGACCCAAAAGACTCACGGCCCCGTGACCAGCGCAAACCTTTGGCAGCCGGCCAGCGCCGTCGATTCGGCTTCCCGTCTGCGGCGGCAGCGCGGTCGGGCACCTGTCCGGGGCCGGCGCGCAGTCATACTGTCGGCGTGCCGGTCTTCACCCGTCCGATTGACGGCGAGGCGAGCGCAGCCCAGGTGCTGCGCCGCCTCGCGGCTCGCGCGCGCCGCCGCGGGCTGCCGCCGCCGGCCGCGCTGACCGGCGACTGGTTCGGCGGCTCCGCCGTCCTCGCCCCGTCGGTGCGGATCGACGCCACCGCGCCCGAACGGGCCTTCACCACCACCGACACGCAGCCGGGTCAGGCGGAACCCGGCCCGGTCGGCGGCGGCTGGATCGGCTACCTCGGCTACGGCCTCACCGACCCGGGACGGCACGCCCAACCCCGCCGGCTGCCCGTCGCCGCGTGGGGCTGGGCCGATCACGTGCTGCGCCTCGACCCGGACGGGCAGTGGTGGTTCGAGGCGCTCGGCGCCGCAGAACCCGGCCTGGTCGCGGAGCTCGCCGAGGTGGTCGCCGCAGGCGATCCGCCGCAGGCGTCCTGGGAGGCGGGGCCGGTCGGCAGACCGGACGCCGACCGGCACGGCAAAGCCGTGCGCGGATGCGTGGAGGAGATCGCCGGAGGCGAGATCTTCCAGGCGAACATCTGCAGCCGGTTCGCGGTGCCGTTCCGGGGCGATCCGCTGGAGGTGTTCGCCGCCGGCAGTGCGCGGTTGCGGCCCGCGCGGGCGGCTTACGTGGCCGGGTCGTGGGGCGCGGTCGCGTCGTTCTCGCCTGAGTTGTTCCTGGCCCGGCACGGCCGGGTGGTGCGTTCCAGCCCGATCAAGGGCACGCTGCCGCGGCGGGGCCCGCAGGACGACCGCAACGCCGAACTGCTCCGGTCGTCCACAAAGGACATCGCGGAGAACGTGATGATCGTGGACATGGCGCGCAACGACCTCGGGCGGGTCGCCGAGGTCGGCCGCGTGACGGTGCCCCGGCTGCTGGACGTGCAGCCGCACCCCGGCGTGTGGCACCTGGTGTCGGACGTGCGGGCCGAAATCCCAGCGGAGCTGCCGAACTCGGCGCTGCTGTCGGCGGCGTTCCCGCCCGCGTCGGTGACCGGCGCGCCGAAGGCGCGGGCGCTGGAGCTGATCGCGGAGCTGGAGTCGCAGCCGCGCGACGTCTACTGCGGCGCGGTCGGCATGGCCTCGCCCGTCGCGGGCATGGAGCTCAACGTCGCCATCCGCACCCTGGAGTACGCCGACGGCGTGCTGCACCTGGGCGTCGGCGGCGGGATCACCGCGGACTCCAATCCGGAACGGGAATGGCAGGAAGTGCTCACCAAGGCCGCCCCGGTGCTGTCCCTGCTGGGCCGCTAGCCGCGGACGAGTTCCTGCTGGTCGTGAGCACTTTGGGCTGCTATAGAGCCTGTTTCCAAACTCGTCCTGCATAGCGGTGCGGGTGGCGGAACCTCAGAGGTCTTCTCGCTGTGGGATCCCCGACACACGTATGTCCAATACGTCGCGTCGGGGCTGTCCTCGCGAGAAGACCTCTGAGAACCCGCGGCGGTGCCGGTTGCGTAGGTGGGCTAAGCGGCTGCGCCGCTTCAAAGACAAAACGCCCGCGTTACCACATCCGCACGTCACCACATCCAAAACAGCCGCTATAGCGATCCAAAGTACTCACGACCCAGGGTCTGCCGAGACGTTGCGGGGCGGCGTCAGCCGAGCAAGGCCAGGGCCTCTTCGGCGGTCAGGCAGCCCGCCGTCGCCAGGTCGAGGTTCGCCAGGGACGCGGCGTGCACGGCTTCGTCGGCCGCCGCCACGCAGTCGCGCACCACGTGCACGGTGAAGCCGAGGTCCGTGCCGTGCCGGGCGGTCTGCTCGACCGTCAGGTTCGTGGCCACGCCGGTGATCAGCAGGTTGTCGATGCCCTGTTCGTGCAGCCACGGCACCAGGTCGTTGCCCGCCAGGCCGGAGAGCCGCTGGTTGTCCACCACCCGGCCGCCCGAATCCGACATCTCCGATATCAGGCCGGAGCCCGGCGCGTCCGGCCGGAACGCCTCCTGCGCATCGCCGACGGCGCGCATGAACGCCGTGTTGCGCACTAATCCGCCCTCGCCGGCGGGCACCGTGAACCGGGTGAACACCTGCTCGGCCCCGGCCTCGCCGGCCGCCCGGTGGAATCGCGCGGCGCGCTCGACCACGCCGCTGCGCGCCACCGATTCGGCGAGCATCCCGCCGAAGAATCCCTCGGGCTTGATCACGTTGACCTGCCAATGCAGGCCCAGCACAGCAAATCGCATTATTCGATCTTGCCCTGAAACCCGGCCGGGCCTCTACCGCCTGGCGGCGAGGACCGCGTCGTACAGCTCCTTCTTCCGCACGCCCGCGAGCTCCGCGACCTCCGCTACCGCGTCCTTCAGCCGCACGCCTTCGGCGGCGCGCTCCTCCACCTGCGCCACCAGCTCCGCCGGGTCGGCGGTCGCCGGCGGCTCGGCTCCGCCGAGCACCACCGTGATCTCGCCGCGCACGCCTTCGGCGGCCCAGGCGGCGAGCTCCGCGAGGCTGCCGCGGCGGATCTCCTCGTAGGTCTTGGTCAGCTCGCGGCAGACCGCCGCTCGCCGCGAGTCGCCGAGCACCGCGACGGCGTCGGCCAGCATGTCGGCGAGCCGGTGCGGCGCTTCGAAGAACACGCAGGTGCGTTCCTCGGCGAGCAGCCGGCCGAGCCAGCGGCGGCGTTCGCCCTGCTTGCGGGGCGGGAATCCTTCGAAGCAGAACCGGTCCGACGGCAGCCCGGACACCGCGAGCGCGGTGGTCACCGCGGATGGCCCGGGCAGGCAGGTCACCGGCAGTTGTTCGGCGATGCAGGCCGACACCAGCCGGTATCCGGGGTCGGACACGCTGGGCATCCCGGCGTCGGTGACCAGCAGCACCGTGCGGCCCTCGCGCAGGGCGTCCAGCAGCATCGGCGCCCGTGCCGCTTCGACCCCCTCGTAGTAGCTGACCACCTTGCCGCCGGGCGTGACGCCCAGCGCGCTGGCGAGCGCGCGCACCCGCCTGGTGTCTTCCGCGGCGATGACGTCGGCCGAGCCGAGCGCGTCGATGAGGCGCGCCGAGGCGTCGCGGGAGTCGCCGAGCGGGGTGGCGGCGAGCAGGAGCGTGCCGGAGTCCATAACCGCACAGCGTATTTCCGCGGGCGGGCCACCCGGGGCGGCGGGCCACCGACTTCGCGGCTGGTCTCCTACGATCGGGGGCTGTGAGCGTCCTCGTCCCCAATCCCGGTGGCCGCAGCGCCGACGAACTCGTCAACGTCGGCCGCAGGCCTCCGGCCCGGCAGCCGGGCGAGAGCGACCCGCGCCCGCTGCTCGACGTGACGATGCCCACCGACCGGCTGCGCGGCTGGCTGGTCACGATCGCGGTCACGGTCGTCGCCGGCCTCGTGCGGCTTTGGGATCTCGGGCGCGCCACCAACGAGGGCACCCCGGTCTTCGACGAGAAGCACTACGTGCCGCAGGCGTGGCAGATGCTGCGCAACGGCGGTTACGAGGACAACCCCGGCTACGAGCTGGTCGCGCATCCGCCGGTCGGCAAGCAGCTGATCGCGGTCGGCGAGTGGCTGCTCGGCTACAACCCGTGGGGCTGGCGGATCATGGCCGCGCTGTGCGGCACGGTGATGGTGCTGCTCGTCGTCCGCATCGCCCGCCGGATGACCAGGTCCACGCTGCTCGGCGCGCTGGCCGGTGTGCTGCTGATCTGCGACGGGCTCAGCCACGTGCAGTCCCGGGTCGGGATGCTCGACGTCTTCCAGGCGATGTTCCTGCTCGCCGCGTTCGCCTGCCTGCTGGTCGACCGCGACCAGGTGCGCAGCCGGATGTGGCAGGTCTGCGTCGAGGGCCGGCTGGACGCGAGCAAGTGGGGCCCGCGGCTGGGGTTCCGCTGGTGGCGGTTCGGCGGCGGGCTGATGCTCGGGCTGGCCTGCGGCGTGAAGTGGAACGCCATCTACTACATCATGGCGTTCGGCCTGCTCAGCGTCGTCTGGGATGCGCTGGCGCGACGTTCGGCGGGTGTCCGGCGGCCGTGGCGGGCGGCGCTGGTGCGCGACACCGCCCCGGCGCTGTGGTCGCTGGTGGCGATCCCGCTGCTGGTCTACTTCGCGACCTGGGCGGGCTGGTTCGCCAGCGAGACGGCGACGGATCGGCACGCCGTGGTGGTCGCCGACGACGTCGGCTTCGGATCGCTGCCCGACGCGCTGCGGTCGCTGCTGTACTACCAGCTCAACGTGCTGGACTTCCACACCCACCTGGTCACGCCGAAGAACCCGCACCCGTGGGAGTCGAAGCCGTGGGCGTGGCCGATGGGCATGCGCCCGATGCTCTACTACTACGAGTCCGGGATCCCGGGCTGCGGCCGGTCCAGCTGCGTCGGGGCGACGATGCTGATCGGCACGCCGGCGCTGTGGTGGCTGGCGCTGCCCGTCGCGGGCTGGGCGGTCTGGCGGGCGGCCAGCAGGATGGACTGGCGCTACGCCGCGGTCCTGGTCGGCTACGGCGCCGGTTACCTGCCGTGGTTCACCAACCTGGACCGGCAGATGTACTTCTTCTACGCGACGCCGCTGGCGCCGTTCCTGGTGCTGGGCATCGTGCTGGTGCTGGGCGAGGTTCTCGGCACGGCGCGCGACCATCTGGAGCGGCGCCAGACCGGGCTGCTCGCGGTGTCGCTGTACGTGGGGCTCGTGGTGGCGAACTTCGTGTGGCTGTGGCCGATCCTCAACGGCGAGCCGATCACCCAGGAGCACTGGCAGGCCGAGCTCTGGCTCCCCTCCTGGCGCTGACCACCACCGGAGCGGCGTTCCGGCAGGCACGGGGCCGTGAGTCTTTTGGGCTGCTATGGCGACCCAAAAGACTCACG
>NZ_JBFAKG010000106.1:0-26309 GCF_040655595.1 Saccharopolyspora sp. NPDC050389 | reverse complement strand
TTCCCGGCTCTCTGGGCGATTTTTTTTTTTGGGCATCAATTCCCCACCAAAATCACCCACGGCCGGAGTGACCAGCAGCAGGATCAGGCGCGGGGTTCCCAGCGGAACCAGGTTCGGGCTAGCAGGCCCAGCAGCACGATCCAGGCGACCAGCACGCCGAACGCCGGGAGCCCGCCCAGCAGGTCCACTCCGGACATCGCCCGGTGCACCAGGTCTCCGAAGGCACCGCCCGGCAGCAGCACCACGGTCGGCGAGTCGCTCATCGACGCCCACATCGCGCTGCCGAGCAGCACGAGGAGCCACGGCAGCGTGGTGATCTGCGCCTGCTCCGAGGTGGACGTCCGGCCGCTCGTCGCCGCTCCCGCCGCAACGGCCAGCGCGATGCCCGGGATCACCGCGAGCACCAGCGCGAGCGGGTTCGCCGGCAGCGGGGCGCCGAGGCCCACCGAAAGCCCGAACAGCACGACCATCTGACCGAACCCGAGCACGACCGCCGGGCTCAGCAGCCCTGCCAGGATCGCCGCGGCCGACTGCTCCCCGCTGCGCAGCCGCTTCAGGTACAGGTCCTCGCGACGGCTGGTCAGCGCGGCGGTCACCGTGAAGTAGATGGTGAGCCCCTGCACCGCCAGCAACTGCATGGTCAACGTCGCGGACCAGATCCGCACGTCGGCGCTGCCGGGCACGTTGGTGCCCAGGAGCAGGCCCAGCAGCAGCGGCATCAGCGTCGCGCTGAGCGCGACGGTCTTGTTGCGCATCAACAGCTTCCACTCGGCGCTGCTCAACGCCAGCACGGCTGTGCTCATCGGGTGGCCACCTCCTGGCGGACGGATTGGAAGATGTCTTCGAGCGACGCCTGGTGCGCGCGCAGGCCCGCGAGCTCCAGCCACCCGTCGGCCCAGGACAGCAGCGCGTGCAGGTCGCGCTGCAGGGCCGGGGTCCGGACCTCCACGCGGGTGCCCGTCCACGTCGCCGTCCCGGCCAGCGCCGGGAGCTCGACGCGATCGCCGGAATCGAAGCTGATCCGCGCCTGCTGGGACGCCAGCACGTCGACCAGCCTGCCGGACAGCGCGATGCGGCCCTGGTGCATGATCGCCAGCCGGTGCGCCAGCCGTTCGGCCTCCTCCAGGTAGTGCGTGGTCAGCAGCACCGTGGTGCCCTGCGCGAGGCGAGCGCGCACCATTTCCCAGGTGGCGCGGCGGGATTCCGGGTCCATGCCGGTGGTCGGCTCGTCCAAGAACAGCAGGTCCGGGTCGCCGAGCAGGGCGAGGGCGAGGTCCAGCCGGCGCCGCTCGCCGCCGGAGAGCTGCTTCACCCGCGTCGAGCGCCGGGCCGCCAGCCCCACCACCGCCAGCGATTCGTCCACATCGGACTTGCGGGAAGTCAGGGCGGCACCGAGTTGGGCGGTTTCGAGGACCGTCAGATCGCCGGCGAAACCGCCCTCCTGCAACATGATCCCGATCCGGCGGCGCACCGAGCGATCCCGCCGGGGATCCTGGCCGAAGACCCGCACCGCGCCCGCGGCGGGAGCCCGATGCCCCTCGATGGTCTCCAGCGTCGTCGTCTTGCCCGCCCCGTTGGTGCCGAGCAGCGCGAACAACTCGCCGGAATGCACGTCGAAGTCGATCCCGCGGACCGCCTCGAAATCGCCGTAGCGGCAACGCAGTCCGTTGACGCTGATCACTGGTGTCGTCATGCCGTCAAGGCTCGCCGGATCGCATGCGCGCCGGTAGAGCGTTCCGTCAGCGGTGATCCCGAGGCCTGTCAGGGAAATCGATGACGGATGTCATGCCGCGGCCGGATCAGGCCGACTCGATCTCGACCTGCTTGTGCTTGCCCGGCCACGTCGCCTGCGGGCGGCAGGTAGTTGGCGAAGCTGCGGAACTGCGCGCCACCGGAAATTGATGACTGATGTCATGCCGGAATCGGCGATCGGGGCGCGGCGGATGCAGGATGCTGGACCGGTGAGCGATCCCGACCCGGTCCAGTTCGACCCGCGCCGCATCGTGCGACTGCGCCGCTACACGTGGTGGACGCTCGTGCCGCTGATCCCGGTGTACGCGTTGTTCCCGGTGCTGAACCTCGCGGCAGGCGCGCGGAACGGCTTCTACGGCACGCCCGAGATCGTCGTCTTGTCGCTGGCCCTGGTCGTGATCGCGGTGGACGGCACGCTCCTGTCGATCGGCCTGATGCGCGGCCTCGGCCAGGGCAACTCGCACCCGGCCCTGCACGGCGCGATCTTCGCGCTCTCTCTCGCCGCCATGGCGTACGCGCTGAGCCAGGACGGCGGCGGGCTGGGCTGGTCGGTGCTGGTCAGTGGGCTCGCCGCGGCGCACATCGCGGCCAGCCCGTACCGGCTCCGCTGGCAGCTGGCGATCGGGGCCACGTTGCTGATCAGCACGACCGCCGGGCTCGCGGCCCTGCCGCGAATGCCGCACCCGATGCTCGCCGTCATCACCGGCGGCACCGCCGCGATCTCCGTGGCGGCGACGATCTCCCTGGTCCTCGCCGCCGCCTGGTTCTGGGACATCGTGCTGGAGCTGGACCGGGCTCGCACCGTCAGCGCCGAGCTCGCCGTCGCCAAGGAACGCCTCCGGTTCGCCGCCGATCTGCACGACGTCCAGGGCCACCACCTGCAGGCGATCGCCTTGAAGGCAGAGCTGGCCGAGCGCCTGGTCGGCGCCGACGACGACAAGGCGCGCACCCAGGCAGCCGAGGTGGCCGAGCTCGCGCGGACCGCGCTCAAGGACACCCGCGAGGTCGTGCAGGGCTACCGGCGCAGCAACCTGATCACGGAACTCGACAACGCCCGCGAAATCCTGGAGGCCGCCGGCGTTCGGACCACGGTGCACGGCGACGCGACGATGGTTCCGCCGCCGCTGCAACCGCTGTTCGGCGCGCTGGTGCGCGAAGGCACCACCAACATCCTCCGGCATTCGCGGGCCGAGAACTGCGAGCTCGTCATCTCCGTCGACGGCCCGCGCACGCAGGTCGTGCTGTGCAACGACCGCCCGAACCCGCCGAACGGCGCCGCCGGATCCGGCATCGACGGGCTGCGCCAGCGGTTCGGCACACTGGCCGGGCGGGTCGACGCGAACCGTGTGGCGGACCGGTTCGAGCTGCGCGGTTCCGCCGACGAACCCGGGAGGACCTCGTGATCCGAGTGGTGCTGGCAGACGACGAGGACCTGATCCGGGGCGCGCTGGCGGCGCTGCTCGACCTGGAGCCGGATCTGTCGGTGGTCGCCCAGTGCAGCAACGGGGCGGAGGCGGTCCGGGCGGTCCGCGAGCACGCGCCGGACATCGCGGTCTTCGACCTGGAGATGCCGGAGCTCGACGGCGTGCAGGCCGCGCAGCGCCTCGACGCGCAGATCCCGATCGTGCTGGTCACCCGGCACGCCCGCCCCGGGGTGCTGAAGCGGGCGCTCGCCGCGGGCATCCGCGGTTTCGTGCCCAAGACGACGCCCGCGTCCCGGCTGGCGGTGATCCTGCGCGACGTGCACGCCGGTGCCCGCTACATCGACCCGGAGATCGCGGCCAGCGCGCTGACCGGCGGGGCCTGCCCGCTCACCGACCGGGAACTCGAGCTGCTCGGGCATACCCTGCAAGGCGGCACCATCGCCACGATCGCGGCGGCGGTGCACCTGGCGCCCGGCACGGTCCGCAACTACCTGTCGGCGGCGATGACGAAGCTCGGCGTCGCCACCCGGCACGAAGCGGCCCGCCGCGCCTGGGAAGAAGGCTGGATCTGACGGCGAGGGTCGTGAGTGTTCGTTCCGGTAAGAACCGGCGCGGCCACTCACGACCCCTAGGCGCCAGTCGTGAGTGTTCGTTCCGGTAAGAACCGGAACGAACGCTCACGAGTCCTTTCCTCAGGCCAGGTCGGCCAGGGTCTTGCGGAGCGCGGCCACCGCGTCGACGATCTCCTCCGGCCGGACCGAGAGCGGCGGACGGCAGCGCAGCGCGTCCGGGCCCGACGGCAGGAACAGCGTGCGGTAGCTGTCGCGCGCGACAGCCAGCGCGCGGTCGCGCTTGGCCGGGTCGTGGAAGGTGATCGCGCACATCAGGCCGCGGCCGCGCGGATCGCGGATCACCGACGGGAACTCCGCCGCCAGGTCGCGGAGCTCGCCCAGCAACAGCTCGCCCATCTGCCTGCTGTGCTCGAACAGGCCCTCGCGCTCGACGACCTCCAGGATCCTGGTCGCGCGGACCATGTCGACCAGCGAACCGCCCCAGGTGGAGCTGATCCGGCTGGCCTCGCGGAAGGCGTTGTCGGTGACCTCCAGCACGCGGCGCCCGCCCATCACTCCGCACACCTGCAGGCGCTTGCCGAACGCGACCAGGTCCGGCTCCAGCCCGAGCGCCTCGTTCGCCCAGGCCCGCCCGGTCAGCGCGCCGGTCTGCACCTCGTCGGCGACGGTGAGGACGTCGTGCTCCCGGCACAGCTCCTGCACCGCCTGCAGGAACTGCGGCCGCAGGTGCCGGTCGCCGCCTTCGCCCTGGATCGGCTCGTACACGAAGCACGCGATCTCGCTGCCGTACCGGCGCAGCGCGGCGCGGGCGGCGTCGAGCGCGATCGTCTCCTCCGGCAGCAGCTCGGCGCTGTCCCACCGCTCGCCCGGCTCGATCGCGGGGCTGGGGATGCGCGGCCAGTCGAACATCGGGTAGTCGCGGATCTTCGACGGATCGGTGTTGGTCAGCGAGAGCGTGTAGCCGCTGCGGCCGTGGAAGGCCCGCTCCAGGTGCAGCACGCGACTGCCGCGCACCGCGATCCCGTTGCGCGCGTTGACCTTGGTCTTCCAGTCGAACGCGACCTTCAGCGCGTTCTCGACCGCGAGGGTGCCGCCGTCGATGAAGAACAGCAGCGGCAGCTCGGGCACGCCGACCACGCGGCGGAAGGTCTCGGCGAAGTAGGCCTGCTCGGCGGTGGCGAAGTCCGGGTTGGACGGCTTGACCCGCCCGACGCGCACCAGGGCCGCCTCGAACTCGGACGTGCGCAGGCCGGGGTGGCCGTGCCCGAGCGGCGCGGAGCTGAAGAACATCGTCATGTCGAGGTACTCGGTGCCGTCGCGGGCGTCGCGGAGCCGGCAGCCGTCGCCGGCGTCGAGGTCCACGACGATGTCCATCAGGTCGCCGGTGACGTGCGCTTTCAGCGCCGCGACGACGTCGGTCGCCGCGTCTCGCGGGCTCGGAACATCGGTCGGTACCACGTCGCGAACGGTCTCGTGCTGAGCGGTCATGTTCGGCCTCCCGGCGCCGTGTGGTGCGGTGTCGAGCATCACTTGTCAAGAAGAATTACATCAGGATTCCGCAGATAAGCAACATCCTTCAGCAAAGACTGCGCTATGGAGAAAGATTTTCTTTCGCTGGGCCGTCGAGACTGAGCATCAGCGGTTGGCGATGAGAAGCCTCCCCAGGCAATGCGCGGACGCGAACAGCACGGATCCGCCGCGGGAGGAACGCGTGCCGCTGGTCGCCCAGGCCCGGTCAGGCGAGGCGAGACCCGAACCACCAACCGCGCACCGGCGGCACGGGATCGAGCAGCGGATCGGCCTCCGTCAGCGGCGCGGCGGTTCCGCACACGCCGGCCAGCCGTTCCGGAGTCAGGCAGTAGACCCGGTCCCGCGCGGTGACGGCCCATTCGGCCAGTTCCGCCGCCGGGAGGCTGCTGGTCGAAGCGGCGACGACGACGTTGCCGGATTGACGCCGCAACAACACACCGGGATGGGCGAAGACCAGGACGTGCGGGAACACCTCGCAGGCCGCGGCGATCGCGCGCAGGGCGAAGCCGAGTTCGGCCGCGTCCCACAGGTTCGCCGCGTACAGCCCGCCGGGCCGCAGCACCCGGGAGATCTCGGTGAGGAACTCGACGGTGGCCAGCTCGGTGACGACATCCCCACCCTGGAAGGCGTCCAGCACGACGAGATCGGCGCTCGCATCCAGCGCACTCTCAACGCCGGTTCGGCCGTCCTGCACCTGAACCTCCAGGCCCGGCACCGCATCCAGCCCGAGATGCTCGCGCACCAGCTCGACCAACTTCCCGTCGAGCTCGAACACGGTCTGCCGGGAGCCTGGTCGCGTCGCGGCGAGGTAGCGGGGCAACGCGCAACCGCCGCCACCGACGAACAGCGCCGACACGGCGTCCCCGGGCGACCAGTGCCGGTTGACCGTCTGAGCGATCCAGTCCGTGTAGGGCATCTTCAGGTGGGCCGGATCATCGAGGTCCACATAGGACTGGGAGACCCCGTCGACGGAAACGGTCCACCCGCCGGCCCGGAGACGATCAGGAATCAGCTCGGCGACACCGAACCGAACGGCCGCCGAAACCCGTTCACGCGCCCCCAAGGCAGCCTCCCCTCGGCCGAACCCGCCCAGCGAGCAAGCCGGAAGCAGCACCTCGATCCTAGCCCCGCGCGAAGCGGCCCAGCGCCGCCGAGCCCCATGCGCCGGCGGTCAGTCGAAGCGGGAACCGAAGCCCCAGCGCTGCACCGGCGGCACCTGGTTGGTCAGCGGCGCGGCCTCGGTAAGCGGTGCCGCCGTTCCGGACACGGCGGCCAGCTGCTTCGGCGTGAGGCAGCAGACCCGGTTCTGGGCAGTGGCGGCCCAGTCCACCAGCTCCTCCCTCGGCAAGGCGCGGGTGGATGCCACGACGACGACATTGCCCGCGCGCCGCCGCAGCAGGACGCCGGGCTCGGCGATCACCAGGACGTGCTCGAACACCTCGCGCACCGAGGCGACAACGCGCAGCGCAAAGCCGAGGTCGGCGGCGTCCCACACGTTGGCCGCGTACAGCCCGCCGGGCCGCAACACCCGGGAGACCTCGGTGAGGAACTCGACGGTGGCCAGCTCGGTGACGACATCCCCCGCCCGGAAGGCGTCCAGCACGACGAGATCGGCGCTGTCGTCCAGCGCGCCTTCGACGCCGGCTCGGCCATCCTGCACGCGAACCTCAAGGCCCGGCACCGCGTCGAGTTCGAGGTGCTCCCGCACGAGCTCGACGAGCGGCCCGTCGAGCTCGAAGACGAGCTGCCCGGAGCCGGGTCGCGCCGCGGCGAGGTAGCGGGGCAGCGTGAAACCGCCACCACCGACGAACAGCGCCGACACGGCGTCCCCGGACGGCCAGTGCCGGTCGATCGTCTGCCCGATCCAGTCGCTGAAGGGCATCTTCAGGTACCCGGGATCCTGAAGATCCACATAGGACTGGGCAACTCCGTCGACGGCGATGATCCACCCGGATCCCCGCAGCCGATCGGGAATCAACTCGGCGACGCCGAACCGAACCTGCCCCTCGACGCGAACCCGCTCCAAACCGATCACCTCCCGGGAAACCTAACCAACCCGACCCCGCCCGCACCCGAGAACGCGAAAGGATCCCTCGCAACGTGAGCAACCTCGCCCCGCCCGCGGGCGCGCGAGCATGGCGGACCCGCACGCGGCGGCCGCGCTGTTCGACGCCCCAGGAAGCCGACGCCGCCCGCCCAGACCTCCGGAAACGGGCGCCGAGATCGCCAAGGCGGTGCCCGGAGCACGGCGCATCGCGATCGCCCAGAGCGGCCATCTGTCCGCACTGGAGCGTCCCGGCGAGGTGAACCGAGCACTCGTCCAGTGGCTCCACGACGAGTGACGGATCAATAGGCCATTTGGGATGTGGTGACGTGCGGATGCGGTAACGCGGGTCGTTGTCTTTGAAGCGGCACAGCCGCTTAGCCCACCTACGCCGCTTGCGCCGCCACGCAAGACGAGCCTGGAAACAGGCTTCAGGCACCGTCGGCGCGGCGGCGGGCGCGGTAGGTCCGGGTCTTCATGCGGTTGCCGCAGCCCGCCGTCGCGCACCACCTGCTGTTGCGGGCCTTTGCGCCGTCGTAGAACACGATTCGGCAGTCGGGCGCCGAGCACATCTTGACGCGGCGCCAGGAACCCTCGGCCTCGGCGATGACGATCGCCGAGGCGATGTCCGCCAGCGCTCCGCGCACGCCGTCCTCGACGGCCCGCAGCCGGACCGCGCCCTGCTCGTCGAGGCCGGGCCGCAGCGGAAAGTCGAGCGCGGCCGACAGCTCCGGCGCCTCGTCCCGCACGGCAACGCCGGGCTGGTGGGAGGCGGCGATCTCGCGGATCGCCGAGCGCAAGGCCAACGCCCGCGCGAAGTCCTGCTCCGAGCACGCGTCCACGGCGAAGCCGCGGTGTCGCAGCCAGTCGGCGAGGTCGTCGGCGGTCGCGAGGAACTCCTGCGGCGTGAACCGGCCGAAGTCCCGCTGGTCGACGGTGTTCGCGAAGTCCACGGCGAGCACGAGCTCCGCCGGAGCGCCGCGGTGGACGGACCAGTCCTCGAACGCATGCGTGCTCACGGCACCCCTCCAATCCCGCTGGTCGGTCGATCCTAGCCGCCGCGCCTCCCCGCTGAAGTGCCCATCGCGGCGCTCACCAGTGCAATGGACAGCCATCGTTTCTGTGCACTAGTGTAATCTTTTATTGGTGTATTCACAGTTCGGAAGGAATAGCATGGAGTTCAAGCTCGCGGGCAAGACGGCGCTGGTCACCGGCGCCAGCAGGGGAATCGGACTGGCCATCGTCCAAGCCCTGACCGCGGAGGGGGTGCGGGTCGCGGCGGGCGCCCGGACCACCAGCGAGGCACTGCTGGAGGCCACGCCCCTCGTCCGCCGAACCGACCTGACCTCGCCGGAGCAGAACGCCGAGTTCGCGGAGTGGGCGCTAGCCGAGCTCGGCGGCGTCGACCTGCTGGTGAACAACGTCGGCGGGTCGCCGGCGCGGACCGACGGGTTCCTGGCGATCAGCGACGAGGAGTGGCAGCACACCTTCGAGCTGAACTTCTTCAGCGCGGTCCGCACCACCCGCGCGGCGCTGCCGAGCCTGATCGAGCGCCGCGGAGCGGTGGTCAACATCGGATCGGTCAACTCCCGGCTGGCACTGCCGCGCCTGATCGACTACTCCGCCTCCAAGGCCGCGCTCGTCAACTTCGGCAAGGCCCTGTCCGAGGAATTCGGCGGGCAAGGCGTGCGCGTGAACACGATCTCGCCGGGGCCGACCCGCACCGCGGTCTGGACTGCCGACGACGAAATGGCCGCAGGCTGGGCCAAGAGCATGGGCGTCAGCCACGAGGAGTTCCTGGCCCAGGTACCCCAGGCGACCGGGCTGAACACCGGCCGGTTCGCCGAGCCCGAGGAGATCGCCACGCTCGTCGTCCTGCTCGCCTCCGGCCGGGTGCCCAACATGAACGGCTCGGACATCGTCCTGGACGGCGGAATGCTCAAGGAAGCCTGACCGCGTCGGCGCTTTCCGATCACGAAGGAGAACCTGGTGAAGCAGGACGTCGCCGCTCCCGCGGCACCGCACCCCCCGCTCTGGGAGCGGCGTCCCGGGATGTCCTTCGCCGTGTTCGGCGCCGTGCAGATCACCCTCATCGCCGCGATGACGCTGATTTCGGTGCTGCTGCCGGCGATCCAGCGCGATCTGGGGCTCGACCAGGCCGAACTGGCGCTGGTGAACAACGCCTACGCGGTGTCGTTCTGCGGGCTGCTGCTGCTCAGCGGCCGGCTGGGCGATCTGCTCGGGCTCCGCCGCGCGCTCGTCGTCGGCATGGTCGTGTTCGGGCTGGCGTCGGTGGCCAACGCCGCGGCGACGAGCTTCGCGGTGATGCTGCTGGCCCGTTTCGGGCAGGGCATCGGTGCCGCGCTGACGGCGCCCGCGGCGATGGCCCTGGCCGGCATCGTGTTCCGGGATCCGCAGCAGCGCGCGAGGGCGATCGCGATCTGGGGCGGATTGCCCGTCGTCGGGGCCACGTCCGGAATCCTGCTGTCCGGTGTCGTGGCGAACTGGATGTCCTGGCGCTGGGCCTTCGTCGTGCCCGCGGCGGTGGTCGCGCTCGTGCTCGTGCTGCTGCCGCGCGTCATGCCGCCCGCCCCGGAACCGCGCCGGCTCCGGGTGGACGTGTTCGGCGCGGTGCTGGTCACGGCCGGGTTGTGCGGTGTTTGCTACGGGCTGGTCGAGGCCGCCGAGCAGGGGTGGGCGGCCACGGGCGTGCTCGTCCCGTTGCTGGCCGGCCTGGTCGCGCTGGGCTCGTTCGCGGTGTGGGCGGCGCGCGCCGAGGAGCCCTTGGCTCCGCTGTCGTTCTTCCGCTCCCGCAAGCGGTTGATGGGCCTGCTCGGTGTGATGCTGGCTTCGTCGGGCACGGTCACCACGACCTACTTCCTGCCGCTGTACTTCCAGCAGCAGCAGGCGTTTTCGCCGTTGATGACGAGCATCGCGTTCCTGCCCTACGGGATCGCGATGTTCGCCACGGGCCTGTTCGCGGGCTGGCTCGCGGTGACCGCGGGCGCGCGCCTGATGAGCGTCATCGGGTTCGCGGTCGGCGCGGCCGGGTTGGCCCTGCTGGGACAGCTCGACGTCACCTCGCCGTACGTCGGCGCCCTCCTGGCCGGGCTCGTCGTCTTCCCCGTGGGTGCCGCGTTGATCTTCTCGGCGGCGACCGCGGCCGCGATGGACGACGTGCCCGACGGGCAGGCCGGGCTGGCCGGCGGGGTGCTCAACACGGCCATGGAGGGCGGGCCGACGATCGGGTTCGCCCTGCTGGTCTCGATCGCCGGCGCCCACACCGGCCGGCTGGCCGGCGAGGGAACCGACGCCGCCGTCGCGACGGCGGACGGCTACGGGTTCGCCTTCACCGTCGCCGCGGCCGCCTACGCCGCGGCGATCCTGCTCAGCCTGGTCGTCCTGCGGCGGCGGAGATGAGTTCCGGGGTGCTGCCTCGGCAGCACCCCGGGTTTTCTCAGCGACGCTTGATCTCCCGCAGCCGCGGGTAGTTGGCGCCGTAGTACAGTTCCGCCCACTCCACACCCGAGCTGTTCCACCGGCCGTCGTTGAGGTCGACGTCGGGGTAGTTGACGTAGCAGCCGTCGGTGAGCTCGTCGTGCACCGGGACACCGCCGGTCCGGACGTAGACGTCGCGATAGAACTCGCGGATCCAGCCGAGGTGGTAGTCATCATCGGCCGGATCCGACCAGAAGTTCTCGAACAGCAGCTTCAGCACGGAATCGCGCTGGGCGACGGCGGTCGCCTGCGGGTGCACGCTGTTGATCCTGGCGCCGTAGGAGGCCACCAGCAGCAGCGCGTCCGGGTTGTCGTAGTCCGATGTGGTCAGATGGCGGTAGATCTGGCGATCTGCTCCTGCGGCAACGCCGCGCGCAGGTAGGCCGACTTGTACTTGGCGCGCAGGCTCGGGTTCGTCAGCGCCGGGTTCCCGGTGCCCAGCATCTGGGTGGCCTGCAACCAGGGAAGGCGGCGAGGCGTCGCCAGTTGCGGCCGCGCGAGGTGTTCGCCCATCGACGTGACCACCGGGCCTGGTTCGACGCCCACGCCTTCGTTCACGGCGGCGACGAAATGGTCCAACGCCAGTTCGGCGTCCGGCACCGACGCGTCCAGCTGGGTCAGCAACCCGATCTGCCCGTTGGACCGGCGGTTGAGCTGCAGGTTCGAGAACAGCCCCGCGTAAGGGGAATCCGGATCCTGGTTGCGCACGTGCCAGGCGGCGAAGTTGTCGACGAGACGGCCGAACGACGACTCGGTCATCGCGTCCCAGTCCCAGGAACCGGCGCTGACGAGGACTTCACCGGGCGGAGATGTGCTCGCCCGCGCCGACCGAATAGCACATCCCACCGGGAATCACGACGCCCCAACGCCGGTAGAGCGTCTCGTACACGTCGAGCAGCTCGGCTCCCGGCTCGACGGCGAACGCACGCATCTCCGGGTCGTAGTAGACCCGGGTCATCTCGGAAAGGTCGACCACGACGTCGATTCCCGGGTTGTAGACGAAGTCCTCGTCGCAGTGACCACCGCTGCGGATCGAGATCCGCTTCCCCGCCCGCACCGCATCCTGCACGGCGGCGCGAACCTGCGAGGTGGGACTGCACAGGCGGCCCGAGAACCAACGCCGTAGTGCCCGCCGTCATCGCGAGGGAGAGAGTTCGCCACGACCGTGGCGATCAGGCCGCCGTCCACGTCTCCTCATTCCGGTCGGGCAACCACCGAGATTCGGCCGCCAACAGACATGATCCCCGCCACACCGACCAAGAGGTGACCCGCAATCAGCCACCACCCAGCAAGTTTCGACGATGACCAATCGGAAGGCTGGTAGCTGACCAGGCCGGGAACGCTCCCCACCTCAAGGAGCCGGGTCAAAGAATCCACCGCACCGTGGGGGTTTGGGGGCTCGGCCCCCAAAGCAGAAAAGGAAGATCCCCATCTGCGCCTCATGCAGATGGGGATCTTCCATATCTTCCTGTGGAGCTGAGGGGAATCGAACCCCTGACCTTCTCGATGCGAACGAGACGCGCTACCAACTGCGCTACAGCCCCTTGTTGAGTGCTGACGAAAGCTTAGCAAGGCCGAAATCAGCCTTCGCAGCACCCCCCTCTTAGGGGTCGCGGGCTATTCGCCGGAGGCTCGCCGGTAGGGCTCCCAGGTGCGTTCGTCCAGCTCATCGAACATGGGGTCCTCGTCGTCGATCTCCACGCGAACGGCGTGCGCGGCCGGCCGGCGGTCCGCGGGGCGGCCATCTTCGCGGTCGTCGTCTTCGTACTCGTCGACGTCCTGATCGTCGGCGTCGACGTCTTCGTACTCGCCGTACTCGTCGAGCTCGTCGCGCTCGCCGCCCATCCTGGCCAGCCGCCGGCTGCGGACGTCCTCCTCGATCCGGACTTGGCGGCGCAAGTACGTGAGGTACCCGACGACCGACAGGTCGGTGATGCCGTGCAGCCACCACATGACGGGCCACACGAGCGCGGCCAGCAGCGCGGTGGTCACCGCCACGAGAAGCATCACGAGCACGATGCGCTGCCGACGGGCGTACTTCACGCGCGCGGCCAGCGCGGCGGCTTCCGGGTCGAAGCCACCGCGGCCGGGGCGGTAGCGGCGCCCGGCCCGGACGTCGTCGCTGTGCACTCGTCGCCACGAGCCGTCGGCCTCGTGCTCTTCGATCTCTTCGAGGGCCTCGTCCCGGTCGGTGTCAGGCATCCCGAAAGCCTCCTCCACCTCGTCGGTTGTCGCGGCTCCGGGCGTTGCCGGTCGCCGTCCGCTGCCTCGCCGCACAACTCGAGCGGCGAGCGCGGAGTCGGTGGTCTTGGACACTTCTTGGCGACGGCGGGCGAACATCGGAACCAGTACCACCAGCCACGCCGCTGCCAGTGCAGCGAAGATCAATGAGCTGGGCATGCCTCGCCACCTCCCCCTGGCCACCGGCAGCACACAAGTCTGCGATCGCCACGCTAATCACATCAGCCACTTCTGTCTCGGAGCCACGCCGAGTCACATTGGTTCCCCAGGGACAAGAAAACCCCACGTTCAGAGCAGCCAGCGGCAACATCGACACCGGCGTGTCGGCTTCCACACCGCCGAATGGCGTCGATCATGCGGCCGTTCGGCCCAATTTCGACCGATTACCTCGGGATTCGCGGTGACGGTGCGTGATCAAGATCTCGGCGTCAGGGCCTGCTCGCGCCGCCTGCCTCGATCAGCCTGGTCACCGCGCCATCGGGGATCTCCTCGATGGTCAGGGCGTACACGTAGTGGTCCCGCCAGGCGCCCGCCACGTCGAGATATCGGTGGAACAACCCTTCGCGGCGGAAGCCTGACTTCTCCAGGACCCGCACGCTCGGCTGGTTCTCGGGCCGCACCGTGGCCTCCAGCCGGTGCAGCCCGACGGAGCCGAAGCAGTGGTCCACCGCGAGTGCGACGGCCGCCGTGGCGATCCCGCCGCCGGCCAGTCGCGCGGCCACCCAGTAGCCGATCCACCCGGAGCGCAGCGCGCCGCGGACGATGTTGCCGACGGTCAGCTGGCCGGCGAACGCGCCGTCGACGGTGATGCTGAACGGCAGAGCCTGGCCGCGGCGGGCCATGCCGCGCAGCGCGCTCCACTGCGCGGGCCAGGCCATCCGCGCGTTCCGCTCCTGCCAGCCGCCGACCGCGGTGGGCTCCCACTTCTGCAGGTAGACGCGGTCTTGCAGCCTGATCCGGCTCCAGGCGGAGCCGTCGCGCAGCCGGGGCGGGCGCAGCGCGACGGCGCCGCGCGCGGTGATCAGCGGGCCGAGGCGCGCCGGCCAGCCGGGGTGGCGGCCGATCGGGAACCCATCGGCGTCGGCGGGCTGCATCGGTGGCTCACGCGCGCTGCGAGAGGAACCGGACCTGCACGTCCTCGCCGACCGCGACGTCGGTGGTGTCCTCGTCGATCACCACCAGGCAGTTCGCCTCGGCCAACGACGCCAGCAGGTGCGAGCCCGAGGTGCCCAGCGGTTGCACCAGGTAGGAGCCGTTCTTCGGATCGCGCAGCAACTGGCCGCGGAGGAAGCCGCGGCGCCCCTTCGCGGAGCTGATCGGGGTGAGCAGCTCGGCGGACACGGTGCGCCGGTGCGGGTTGATCTTGCCCAGCGCGGCGCGGATCAGCGGCCGCACGAGCACCTCGAAGACGACCAGCGCGCTCACCGGGTTGCTGGGCAGCACGAAGGTCGGGATCTCGTCCGGGCCGAGCCGGCCGAAGCCCTGCACCGAGCCGGGCTGCATGGCCACCCGGGTCGCGTCGAGCTCACCCAGGTCGGCCAGGGCCGCCCGGACCTCGTTGCCCGCCGCGCCGCCCGCACCGCCGGCGATCACCACGATCTCGGACAGCAGCAGCCGCCCTTCGACGACCTCGCGCAGCCGGCGCGGGTCGCTGTTGACGATGCCGACACGGGTGACCTCGGCGCCCGCGTCGCGCGCGGCGGCGGCCACCGCGTAGGAGTTGACGTCGTAGACCTGGCCCTGCCCGGGCGTGCGGTCGACGTCCACGAGCTCGTCGCCGACCGAGATCACCGACACCCGCGGCCGCGGGTGCACCAGCACCTTGTTGCGGCCCACCGCCGCCAGCAGCCCGACCTGGGCCGCACCGATCGGTGCGCCGCGGCGCACCGCCACGTCGCCGGTCTGCACGTCCTCGCCGGTGCGGCGGACGAACGCCGCCGACGGCACCGCCTGCCGCACCGTGACCTTCGCCGGGTGCTCGTCGGTGTACTCCAGCGGCACCACCGCGTCGGCCAGCGTCGGCAGCGGCGCACCGGTGACCACCCGCACCGCCTGGCCCGGCTGCAACCGGCGCGGCTGTCGCGACCCGACCGGGATCTCCCCGACGACCGGCAGCACGGTCGCCTCGTCGACAGCCGTCTGCACGTCGACGCTGCGCACCGCGTAGCCGTCGACCGCGGCCTGGTCGAATCCGGGCAGCGCCTGCTCGGCGACGACCTCTTCGGCGCACAGCAGGCCCTGCGCCTCCGAGATCGCCACTCGGACGGGCGCGGGCCGGACGGCCGCCGTGAGTACGCGTGCGAGCTGCTCGTCCACTGACCTCATGGCTGACCTCTTCCCGCGTGCCCGAGCCGTGGCTGGCGCAGCGTTAGCTCTTGATCCGTTCGACGAGCCAGTCTCGCAAGTCCGGCCCGTACTCGGGATCCTCCAGCGCGAAGTCCACCGCAGCTTTGAGGAAACCGCCAGGATTTCCCAAGTCGTGTCGCGCACCGCGATGGATCACCACGTGCACCGGGTGTCCTTCAGAGATCAACAACGCTACGGCATCGGTGAGCTGGAGCTCACCTCCGGCACCTGGCTCGATGCGCCTGAGCGCGTCGAAGACCGCGCGGTCCAGCAGGTAGCGACCGGCGGCGGCCAGGGTGGACGGGGCCTCGTCCGGCGCGGGCTTCTCGACCATGCCGCGGACCTGCTTGACATCGTCGTCATCGGTGTCGGTGACGTCGAAGATGCCGTAGGAGGAGATCTGCTCGCGCGGCACCTCGAACGCGCACAGCACGCTGCCGCCGTAGCGGGCGCGCACCTCGGCCATCCGCACGAGCACGCCGCGCGGCAGCACGAGGTCGTCGGGCAGCAGCACCGCGACCGCGTCGTCCTCGTCGGTCAGGTTCGGTTCGGCGCAGCCGACGGCGTGGCCCAGGCCGAGGGCCCGCTCCTGCACCGCGGTCTCCGCGGCGATCAGCGCCGGCCCGCGGCGGACCTTCTCCAGCAGCTCGTCCTTGCCGCGGTCCTTGAGGGTCTGCTCCAGCTCGGGTTGCGGACGGAAGTACTCGGCGACCGCCTGCTTCTCCGGCGAGGTCACGATGACCAGGCGCTGCGCGCCCGCTTCGGCGGCCTCGGCAGCCACCAGCTCGATCCCGGGGGTGTCGACGACCGGGAGCAACTCCTTCGGCACCGCCTTCGTGGTCGGCAGGAACCGGGTTCCCAGGCCGGCTGCGGGCACGATGGCGGTCCGGAACGCTTTGGGCGTGCTCGTCGGGCTGCTCATGGCCAGGGAGCCTATCGGGCAGCCCTAGAGTGGACTTGTGAGCTCATTGGACGAATCGCTTACGACCAAGTCCGAGTGGCGTCGAGCACTGCTCGGAGGGCGCCGGGATGTCGCCGAGGACACGCGATCGTCCGAGGCCACGGCGCTGCAGGAGGCGCTGCTGCGGTGGCTGGACGGACAGCCGGTGCGAACCGTCGCGGCGTACGTCCCGGTGGGCGGCGAGCCGGGATCGCCCGACACTCTCGACGTGCTGCACGACGCCGGGCTGCGGGTGCTGCTGCCGATCGTGGTCCGCAGCGGGCCGCTGGAGTGGGCGGAGTACACCGGCCCGGACTCGCTGCAGCCCGCCGGGTTCGGCCTGCTGGAACCGGCCGGCGAGCGGCTGGGCTCGGCCGCGATCGGCGAGGCCGACGCGCTGCTGGTGCCCGCGCTGGCCGTGGATCACCAGGGCGTTCGGTTGGGGCGCGGCGCCGGGCACTACGACAGGTCGCTGCCGATGGCCGCCCCGAACGCGCCGCGGATCGGTGTCGTCCGGGACCGTGAATTCGTCGCCGACCTGCCCGGGGAGCCGCACGATGTGCGGATGACCGGCGTGTTGACACCCGGTCGTGGGATCGTGGCGCTACCCATGTGACATAGGAGTGTTTGCGCTGGGCACCCAACGTGACGCATTATCGTATTGGCACTCCTGCAGTTCGAGTGCCAATACGAGATGTCGGAGGTTCACGGCCGTGCCCACTTACCAGTACGCCTGCACCGAATGTGATCACCGGTTCGAGGCGGTGCAGTCGTTCAGCGAGGACTCGCTCACCGAGTGCCCGGAGTGCACCGGCCGGCTCCGCAAGCTGTTCAACGCCGTGGGCATCGTGTTCAAGGGCTCGGGCTTCTACCGCACCGACAACCGGTCGTCGAACTCCTCGTCCTCGTCCTCGTCCACGACCGGCGGCTCGTCGTCCTCCTCGTCGTCGAGCAGCGGCAAGTCGTCCGAGTCGAGCTCGTCGTCTTCGAGCAGCAGCTCCTCGACCACCACGGCCGCCGCTTCCTGATCCCCGCACCCGGTTCGCCGACCGCAGTCACCGCGGTCGGCGATTTTCGTGTGCGCGCAGGGTGGTCCACCCCGGCCGGGGGAAATTCATCCGGGTGAGCCGAGTTGTCCACAGAGGACCGGTTTGTCCACAGATTTCCGCTTCCCCCTCCCGCTCCAGCAGGCGACTCCCTAGCTTCGAAGGTCGTCGACCGCCGCGAACGAGGAGTGGATCATGGCACCGAAGGACCGTCTCAACTCGACAGCGCTGCACCGCATCGGCGCGCTTTTCCTTGGCCGGCCGGGCTTTCGCCTGCACGCCCTGCGCAGAGTGGCCGCCGTGGCGCTGCTGCTGCTCGCCGCCGGGCTAGCGGCGCAGCCGCGCCACGGACCGCCGGAGTCGCGCGTCGCGGTTCTGGTCGCCGCCCGCGATCTGCCGCCCGGCCGGGTCTTGTCGAAGGCGGATGTGGCGCGCCGCGAGCTGCCCGCCGACGTGGTGCCGGACGGCGCGTTGCGTGACATCGCGACCGCCGAGGGCCGGGTGCTCGGCAGCGCCGCGCGCAGCGGCGAACCGCTGACCGACGTCCGCTTCGACGGCCCGGCGGTGGCCTCCGGCGACGCCGGGACGGCGGCCGCGCCGGTCCGCCTCGCCGACCCCGAGGTGGCGGACTTCCTGGTGCCCGGCAGACGAGTGGACCTCGTCACAACCCTCACTCGATCGGGCGATGCTTCGGTGCTCGCCGAGGACGTCCGGGTCGTCGCCGTGCAGGCCCGGCAGGGCGGACGGGACCAGGGCAGACTCATCTTCGTGGGGCTGCCGGAGCAGGCCGCTGCGACGGTCGCCGCGGCCTCCCTGAGCCAATCGGTCACCGTTACCCTCCGCTGAGTCCACGTCACGCGCCGATCCCCCATCGATTCGGCGCGTCATCCATCCGTGCCCCGGACGTCGCATCATTCGAACCGGCGTTCGCCCGGACACACCCATGATCTGGAGAGGAGCTCCCCAGCGTGCTCAAGGGCTTCAAGGACTTCCTGATGCGCGGCAACGTGATCGAACTGGCCGTCGCCGTGGTCGTCGGCAGCGCGTTCACCGCGCTGGTCACGTCGTTCACCAGCAGCATCATCAAGCCGGTCATCGCCGCCACCGGGGGCGGCAACGTCACCGGCCTGAGCATCCAGCTGCGCGCGGGCAACGAGGCGTCGATCATCGACTTCGCCGCGGTGATCAACGCGGTGATCACGTTCTTCATCACGGCGGCGGTCGTGTACTTCCTGTTCGTGCTGCCGATGAAGAAGCTCACGGAGCGCCGCAAGAAGGGCCAGGAGGAAAATCCGGCCGACCCGACCGACGTCGAACTGCTGCAGGAGATCCGCGACCTGCTGCGCCGCGAGCAGGGCCTGCCGAAGGTCGAGGGCCTCGCGGTGGACGACAAGGCGAGCGTCTCGGGCAACGGCCAGCAGAAGTAGGCCGGCCGACGGCTCAGCGCGCGTCGTGGTGCGGAGGCCTGTTCTCCCGGTACCAGCGCTCGGCGTCGCCCGCGGGGGCCCGGTCCGGGCGGTCGTCGGAGGTGGCCTCGGGGAGGACGTCGCCGAAGATCTCGGCGAGCTTGCGCCGCCGCTCCCGCTCGGCGGGATCGGAGGCTTTGCCGGGCTCGTTCGCGGTCACGCCTCCATCGTCCCCCATCGTGACGAGCACGTGGACGCACTGCCGGACTCAGGTGTGAAGTCGGTTACAGTTAAAGCTGTCGCAGGTAAATGCCGCGGGAGCGGCGCCAGGCGTGGCTCACCGGGTGTCGAAGCCACGGGAGGCAAGAGATGAGTTTCCTGGACAAGGCCAAGGAACTGGCCAACCAGGCCAAGGGCAAGGCCGAGGAACTGGCCGAGAAGGCGGGCCCGAGCGCGGCGAAGGGACTCGACGCGGCCAAGTCGAGCCTGGACAAGGCCACCGGCGGGAAGTACCACGACAAGATCGAGAACGCCAGCCACAAGGTCGAGGGCATGATCAAGCGGGATCACCACCCGGACGACCAGCCCCCGAAGGGCCCCGAGGAGAAGGGCCCGGAAGGCGGCGCGGAACCGCCGAAAGCCCCCTGACCCGAACAGAAGCCCGTGAAACACGGCGGTGGCGGCCCCATCAGGAGCCGCCACCGTTTTTCGTTCGGGTCAGGCTGTTTCCAGGCCCGAGAGTTGTTCGATCACGTGGGTCACCAGTGGCGTCAGGGTGGCCATGCCGTCACGAACCGAGGCCCGGGAACCCGCCAGGTTCACCACCAGCGTGCTGCCGGAGACCCCGACCAGGCCGCGCGACACGCCCGCCTCGACCGCGCCCGCCGCCAGCCCGGAGGCCCGCAGGGCCTCCGCGATGCCCGGGATCGGGCGGTCCAGCACGCCCGCCGTCGCATCCGGCGTGACGTCCCGCGGCGACACCCCGGTGCCGCCGACCGTGATCACCACGTCGACCCCGCCGATCACCGCGGTGTTCAGCGCGTTGCGGATGTCCACTGTTTCCCCGGCCACCGCGACGGTGCCGTCGACGATGAAACCGGCTTCCTCCAGCAACTCGGTCACCAGCGGACCGATGTTGTCTTCCTGCTCGCCCTGGGCGACCCGATCGTCCACCACGACCACGAGGGCCCGACCCAACCGCTGCGCGCTGCGTTCCATGCCGGTAACCGTAGTGCCAAGGAGTGCCCCGTTCAGATCCAACGAGCCGGTGAGATCGACCATTCGCACGGCCCGCCGCGGAACCACGGTGCCTGTTTCGTCGGACATGTTCCTCCCAGTTCTGCAATGCCCTCGAGCGGTTTTCGACCGTTTTGCGAAGCCTGCGCCGCCGACCGCGCCGGGCCACTCGGAGGGGACAGGGCGACCCGGCACGGTCGACGCGGAACACGGCCGGCGAACCGGCCGCGCGTTCTGATCACCCCTTCTGGCCGGCCAGGGTGGCGTCCACGGTCCGGTCCCCGCCCGGGCCGGTGACGGTGATCGGCAGCCGATCGCCGGGCGCGTGCGAGCGGACGGCCGCGATCAGCGAGTCGGTGTCCAGGACCGCCCGGTCGCCGATCTTGGTGATGACGTCGCCGGGCCGGATCCCGGCCTGCTCAGCGGGCCCGCCCTGGGTGACGTCGCGGACCTGCGCGCCCGCTTGCTGCTGCGAGTTGGTGATCACGACTCCCAGCGTGGTCTGGGTGGCCGAGCCGGTGTCCTTCAGCTCGGTGGAGATGCGCTTGGCCTGGTCGATCGGGATCGCGAAGCCCAGCCCGACCGAGCCGGCCCGCTCCTGGCTCGAACCCGGGCTGTAGATCGCGGAGTTGATGCCCACCACGTTGCCGTCCATGTCCACCAGCGGGCCGCCGGAGTTGCCGGGGTTGATCGCGGCGTCGGTCTGCAGCGCGTTGAGCACGGTGTCCTGGCTGCCGGATTCGCCGCCGGCCCGCACCGGGCGGTCCTTGGCGCTGATGATTCCGCTGGTCACGGTGCCGGAGAGGCCGAACGGCGAGCCGATGGCCACCACGGGCGCGCCGACCGGCAGGTCGTCGCTGCGGCCGAGTTCGGCCGGGGTGAGGCCGGTGATGTCGGCCTTGACCACCGCGAGGTCGGACTTCGGGTCGGTGCCGACGACCCGCACCGGCGCCGAGCGGTTGTCGTGGAACAGCGCGGTGAGCCGGCCGTTCTGCCCGCCCTCGGCGACGTGGTTGTTGGTGAGGATGTAGCCGTCGTTGCTGATCACGATCCCGGAGCCCTCGCCGGCGCCGCGCTCGGTCACCAGCTGCAGCTGGACGACGCTGGGCAGTACCTTCTGCGCGACCTGCTGCACCGAGCCCGCCGGCGCGGTGCTCGCGCTGCGCGCCGGGCGCGGCTGGTCCAGCGAGGTCACGGCGCCCTTGTCGCCGCCGAGCTGGTACCCGACATATCCGCCGATGCCGCCGCCGACGAGGCCCGCCACCAGCGCGAGGGCAGCTGCACCGGCGGCCAGCCCGACGTACCGGCTCCGCTGCTGCGGCACCGGGGCCGTGGCGGTGTAGCCGCCGGACGGCCAGGGCTGCGTGTGCGTGAACTGCTGCGTCGCATGCGGCGACTGCGCCGCGTACTGGTGCGGCTCGGGCTGCGGCGCCTGCTGGGGCTGCGCTGACTGAGATTGCGCTGACTGGGGCTGCGCCGGCTGGGGCTGTTGGTAGGGCTGCTGCGGAACCCCGGCAGGTGGCGTGTCGCCGGTGCCCGCGACAGGCCCGTCCGCCTGCGGCTTCGGTTCGTCCGGCTGGTTGCCGGAGTAGCCCGGGGTGTGATCGGTCATGACTCCACTCTGCTTCAGATGGCTGAGAAGTGCCTGAGACGAGGCTGTGCGACAGCCTGAAAACCGTTCGGCGGGCTGTGATCTGCGACTAGCCGAGTGCGTCGCTCACCGCAGCCGGGCGGCGATCTGCTCCGGCGTGACGTCGTTGATCCACACGCCCATGCCGGATTCCGAGCCCGCGAGGTACTTCAGCTTGTCCGCCGAGCGCAGCACCGAGAAGACCTCCAGATGCAGCCACGAAAGCTCCCGGCCGGTGCGCACCGGCGCCTGGTGCCAGGCCGCGATGTAGGGCAGCGGGCGGTCGTAGAGGCCGTCGAGGCGGCGCAGGACGTCCAGGTACGTCACCGCGAAATCGTCGCGTTCGGCGTCGGAGAGCGCGGCGATGTCCGGCACCTGGCGGTGCGGCACGAGGTGCACCTCGACCGGCCACCGCGCGGCCGCGGGCACGTAAGCGGTCCAGTGCTCGGAGTCGACGACCACCCGCTCGCCGGCGGCGCGCTCGGCGGCGAGCACGTCGCCCTGCACGTGCCGACCGTGCTGCGCCAGGTACTTCTCGGCGACCTGCAGCATCTTCTCCGTCTTGGGCGTCACGAACGGATAGCCGTAGATCTGGCCGTGCGGGTGGTGCAGCGTGACGCCGATTTCCTCGCCGCGGTTCTCGAAGCAGAACACCTGCTCCACGCCCGGCGTTTCGGCCAGCGCGGTGGTGCGGTCCGCCCAGACGTCCACCACGGTGCGCACCCGGCCCGGGCTGAGTGCGCCGAACGACGAGTCGTGGTCGGCGGTGAAGCACACCACCTCGCAGCGGCCCCGCGCGGGCGCGGCCGGCACCATCGGCATGCCCTCCACAGTGGACTCGTCGCCGGGAATGCCCTGCGCGAACGACGGGAACTGGTTCTCGAAGACGACGACGTCGTAGTCCGGTTCCGGGATCTCGGTGGGCCGTCCGGGAACGCTCGGGCACAGCGGGCACAGCTCGGCCGGCGGCTTGTAGGTCCGCGCCTGCCGGTGCGCGGCGATCGCCACCCACTCGTCGGTCAGCGGATCGCGCCGCATCTCCGACGCCGGGGCCTGCGGCGGCAGGGCCCTGGTGTCCTCGGCCTGCCGGTCCCGCGCCGGGTCGGCGTCGAAGTAGATGATCTCCCGGCCGTCGGCAAGGCGTCGCGCCGTCCGCTTCACCGCTCCTCCTCCACACCCTGCTGATCGGCCAACAGGAGCTCGACGTGCTCGGCCAGCAGTTCGCGCGCGTCGACCGGCAGCCCCTGGTCGCTGATCAGCAGATCGACCTCGTCGAAGTCGACGATCGTGGAGATCCCGACCGTCGACCACTTGGCGCTGTCGGCGACCACGACCAGCCGCCCGGCCGCCTCGGCCAGCGCGCGGTTGGTCTCGCTCTCGTTGAGGTTCGGAGTGGTGAAGCCGGCCCGCGGCGCCATCCCGTGCACCCCGAGGAACACCAAATCCAGGTGCAGGGAGCGCAGCGCCTGCACGGCGACCGGCCCGACCAGCGCATCCGACGGGGTGCGGACGCCGCCGGTGAGCACCACGGTGCGGTCGGTGCGGCCGCGCTGCTGCAGGGCGTCGGCGACCCGCACCGAGTTGGTCACCACCGTCAGGTCGGCGACGTCGTCGAGGTGGCGCGCGAGCGTCCAGGTGGTCGTTCCGGCGGACAGGCCGATCGCGGTGCCCGGCCGGACCTGCTCGGCGGCCAGCCGCGCGATCGCCTCCTTCTCGGCGAGCTGGCGCACCGACTTGGCCTCGAAGCCCGGCTCGTCGGTGCTGCGGCCGATCGTCGAGGTGGCGCCGCCGTAGACCTTCTCCACCAGGCCGCGCCGGGCGAGCGCGTCGAGATCGCGGCGGATCGTCATGTCCGACACGCCGAGCCGCAGCACCAGCTCGCCGACCTGCACCGCTCCGGTGCGCCGCACCTCGTCGAGGATCACTTCCTGGCGTTGCCGCGCGAGCACTGCACCGTCCCCTCAGCCCGTCGAACGGCCGCGCGGGGCTCGTGAGTGTTCATTCCGGTTCTTACCGGAACGAACACTCACGAGCCCACCCACGCAGCCCAAGCAAACAAGAACCAACATTACCCGAGCGGGCGACTCGCGGATGCCGCGCACTCCGGCACAGCACTCGGAGCATTGCTGTTCATTGCTGTTCGATGTACTGCGGGCCGCCCGGCAGCGCCATGCGCAGCAGCGCGCCGCCCTCAGGCGCCTCGCCGGCCCAGACCGTGCCGCCGTGCCGCTCGGCGACCTGCTTGACGATCGACAGGCCCAGCCCGGAGCCCGGCAGGGTCCGCGCGTCGGAGGACCGGTAGAAGCGCTCGAACACGTACGGCCGGTCGCCGGCGGCGATGCCGGGACCGCTGTCGGCGACCTCCAGCACGGTGTTGCCGCCGGCCTGCTCGGAATGCAGGTCTACCCGCACCCGGCCGCCGTCCGGGCTCCACTTCGCGGCGTTGTCCAGCAGGTTCAGCACCGCCCGCTCCAGCGCGGTCGCGTCGCCCATCATCACCCACGGCTCCAGGCGGACGTCGAACTCGATGCGCGGCGCGCGGCGGCGTGCGCGGTTCAACGCGCGCTCCACGACGTCGACCAGGTCCACCGGCTCGTGCACGGCCTGCGGCGTGTCCTCCCTGGCCAGCTCGACGAGGTCGCCGACCAGCGCGGACAGCTCGGTCACCTGGGCCTGGACGTCGGCGAACATCTCCGCCCGGTCCTGCTCGGAAAGCTCCGGCGCTTCCGGCCGGGCCGAGGCCATCAGCAGCAGCTCCAGGTTGGTGCGCAGCGAGGTCAGCGGCGTGCGCAGCTCGTGCCCGGCGTCGGCCACCAGGCGCCGCTGCCGCTCCTGCGACTCGGCCAGGGCGCTGAGCATCCCGTTGAAACTCGTGGTCAACCGGGCCAGCTCGTCGTCGCCGCCGACCGGGATCGGCCGCAGGTCACCGGTGAGCGCGACGCGCTCGGTGGCCGCCGTGAGCCGCTGCACCGGCCGCAGCCCGGCGCGGGCCACCGCCGTCCCGGCGGCCGCCGCGAGCAGGATCCCGGCGCCGCCCATCACCACCAGCACCACGCTCAGCTGCGCGAGCGTCCGCTGCGTCGGCTGCATCGACGTGGACATCACCAGCGCGGCGTTCTGCCCGGTCGGCACCGCCACCACCCGGCTGTTGGTGCGCTGATCGGTGCGCAGCGACTCGCGGGCCTCGCCCTTGGCGACCGCGAGCTCGTCAATGCTCATCGGCGGCCGGTCGGCCGGGCCGACCACGACGCCGTCCGCGGACAGCACGCTGATCTTGAAGTTCTGCGCGACGAAGAACGCCACCGGGACCTGCTGCAGATCGGCGGTGCGCACCAGCGGGCCCTCCGCCGCCTCCACCGCGCGCTCGACGAGGCTGTCGTCCAGCTGCTGGTAGAGGCTGTCCCGCACGGTCACGAAAGCCGCGACGGACACCAGTGCGACCGCGCCGGCGACGCAGATCGCGGCCAGCCAGGTGACCCGGTTGCGCAACGAGACGCGCTGGAACCGGCCTTTCGGGCGCTCTTGCGGCGCCAGGTCCGGCGGGGGTGGTGCGGGAACCGTCACGGCGGCGTCTCGCGGAGCACGTAACCGACGCCGCGGACGGTGTGGATCAGCCGCGGCTCACCCTCCGCCTCGGTCTTGCGGCGCAGGTACCCGATGTAGACCTCCAGGGCGTTGCCCGAGGTCGGGAAGTCGTAGCCCCACACGTCCTCCAGCAGGCGGCTGCGGGTCAGCACCTGCTTCGGATGCGCCATCAGCAGTTCCAGCAGGGCGAACTCGGTGCGGGTCAGGCTGATCGGGCGCTCGCCGCGGCAGACCTCGCGGGTGCCCGGGTCCAGCTCCAGGTCGGCGAAGTGCAACGCGGCCGGATGCTCGTCCTGCCCCGCCTCCGGCGGGCTGGCGCGGCGCAGCAGCGCGCGGAGCCGAGCGAGCAGCTCTTCGAGCGCGAACGGCTTGGGCAGGTAGTCGTCGGCGCCCGCGTCGAGCCCGGCGACCCGGTCGGACACCGCGTCGCGCGCGGTGAGCACCAGGATCGGCAGATCGTCGCCGGTGCTGCGGAGGCGGCGTGCGACCTCCAGGCCGTCCAGCCGGGGCATCATCACGTCGAGCACCATGGCGTCCGGACGGTTGCCTGCCAGGAAGTCCAATGCCTGTTGACCGTCCGCAGCGAGCTCGACCTGGTATCCGTTGAACTGCAACGACCTTCGCAGCGATTCCCGCACGGCACGATCGTCGTCGACGACGAGGATGCGCATGGGCACAGTGTTACTCCTGGCCCTGAGAAGCAGCTGAGAACCCGCCGTGCGTCGCGGCACCGCGTGACATCCATCTCCACTTCGGTGAGATTCCGGCGCGCACCATCACCCTGGGTGATCGCGCGCGCCGGTTCGGTCACCGCTGCTGGAAGTGCCGGATGAGCGCGCGCGGCACCAGCTTGCGCTCCCCGTCGACGACGATCGGCACCAGGTCGGGCGCCGCCGCCTTCCACTGCGATCGGCGGTGGCGGGTGTTGCTGCGGGACATCTTCCGCTTGGGAACGGCCATGACGGTCCTACCTTTCAAGGCGTGGGTCTGATCTGGTCATTCGTAGGATCGGAGGGCCCGGGGGCTCTGGGTATGGCTGGCATGTCGGAGCCGGTGGAT